>CAJKFZ010000296.1 GCA_905199285.1 uncultured Ruminococcus sp. | reverse complement strand
GGAAAGGCGGTTGAGTCCAATGGAAGAAACATCAGAACAGCAGCGTGAAGCCGGCGGGCTTGCTGAGTAAATGTATAAAAGTTGGGAATATAGGCTTCGGCTTGTTCCATTGATTGAAATCACAAATATAATGTTCGTTTACTGAGCTGACGCATTGCTGATTGGAAACGGCTTCATGTCTAAAGTCTATTTAGATACAGGATTATCTGAAATTTCGACAATGAGTCTTTAGATATATTTCATCAAAAAAATGTAAAGGTTGAGTCCAATGAGAAATTAAGCTATTTTTATCAGTTATTTTAGGATAGGTTTTGAGTCGGACGGACTTAGAATACAATCTGATTTTACTGCAAAGGTGATATCCGATGAAGAAAGAGATTTTCTGATTATTTAAACAATTGAATATTTTAATGTATCGGCTGGATTAGCAATCCAGCCGTTTTAATTTTTATAGCATCCCAAAACGGCGATATATCTTTAAAAACACAATTTATGAACAATATATAATTTTCTTCAATAAATTTTCTGAATTCAATAAAATTTCAATAATGTTATGATAAAATAGAATCATCAAGTAAAGGCAGGAACTCAGTTGAAAAATATTTTCAGAGTTACAAGCCAATTTAATGAAAGCGAGGATAATTTACATGAGACAAGGCGCACTCAAAAGGTCTGTCAGCGGTTTTCTAACCATGTTGATGACGGCTGTTTGCTTCTTCACCATGCCGGTATCGCAGTTGAATTCCGTCGCTGCCGATCAGCAGCAGATCGGTAATAAAGACGGATATGACTACGAGCTTTGGAACCAGTGGGGACAAGGCAGCGCTGAAATGCAGGTTGGAAGCGACGGAGCATTCTCATGCAGCTGGAACGGAATCGAAAACTGTCTCTTCCGTACCGGAAAAAAGCTTGAGAAAACCAAAAAATACGGCGAATATAACGGTATTTATATTGATTATGACGTCGAATATGAGCCAAAAGGAAACTCCTATATGTGTGTTTACGGCTGGACAGAAAACCCTACTGTTGAATACTACATCGTGGAAGCATGGGGTTCATGGAGACCACCAGGATCTACTAATTCTCTCGGTACAGTTGAAGCGAACGGAAACAAATACGATATTTATAAAACTGTAAGAGAAAATCAGCCGTCTATTCACGGAACTGAAACATTTGAACAGTATTGGAGCGTTCGTCGGGATAATCCTGCACAGAACAATGTTAAGAAGGAAATCACAGGCAGAATCAGCGTTTCCAAACACTTTGAGGCATGGGAAAAAGCCGGTCTTGATATGAGCGGAACAATGTACGAAGTTGCTCTGAATATCGAAGGTTATCAGTCAAACGGAAGCGCTAATGTTATTAAAAACGGTCTCGTTATTGGTAATGGTGACGGCGACGGAGGCATAGTTAAACCTCCAGTGATCGTAGAGCCTGACGAAAACGGCTACTTCTTCCACTCTGATTTTGAAGATGATACCGACAGTTGGGCAGCAAGAGGTGATGCTTCTATTAAGACAGACAGTTCCAAAACTTATGACGGAAACAAATCTCTCTATGTAACCGGCAGAACGGATTCGTGGAATGGTGCAGCACGTTCATTAAACAGTTCTGTTTTTGTTCCGGGAAATTCCTATAGTTTCAGCGTAATGGCAATGCAGAACCAAACTGCATCAGAAGATTTCAAGCTTACTCTTCAGTATACGAAAGACGGCGAGGAAAACTACGATACAATTGCCACAGCAACCGGAGCAAAAGGCGAGTGGGTTCAGCTTGCAAACACAAGCTATACTATTCCATCTGGAGCAACTAATCTTCTTATTTATGTGGAAACAGACGACAGCACAACAAATTTCTATATGGATGAGGCTATCGGAGCCAAAGACGGAATTGTTATTGGTTCGGATAAAAAGTATAATATCGGTGACGTAAATTACAATGGAAAAATTGATTCTGCTGATATTCTGGAGCTTCAGAATTTTATCCTTGGTATGAAAGCAAGTGTTGATCTTGAAACATCTGATATGAACGGCGATGGTATTATCGATTCATTTGATCTTGCTCTACTCAGAAAAGCAGTAAATTCAAAATCGTCCGAAACTATCACTCCTCCGGTTGGACCTTCAGGAAATAATGGCGTTGATATTTCGTGGATAGATCCATCTAAGCCAATGATTGCGATCTCATTTGATGATGGAGCAGTCGGAACGTCTTCAAATTCATCGTCTATGAGAATTCTTAATGCTCTTTCTGATTCAGGTTTTCATTCAACTTTTTTCTATGTTGGAAACTGGACAAACTCAAGCAATCAGGATGAAGTAAAAAAAGCATATGATATGGGAATGGAAATTGCCAATCATACAAATTCTCATCCGTATCTTACAAATCTTTCAGAAAGTGAGATTCGAAGCGAATATGATACCTGCGCACAGAAGCTTAAATCCATAATAGGCGCAGAGCCGTCTAAACTTCTAAGACTTCCGTATCTTGCTTCAAACAGCACAGTTCAGAGCGCACTTTATGATGCTCCGCTTATAACGTGTTCAATCGACACACAGGATTGGAACGGTGCATCAAGCGATCAGATAATTGATACTATAAAAAATGCTATGAGCAACGGTTCACTTGATAATGCAATCGTACTTTGTCATGAAACGTATGATAGCACGGCAGAGGCAATTGAATATCTTTGCCCTTACCTTAAATCGCAGGGATGGCAGATAGTGACCGTTTCAGAACTTTTTGCAGTAAATGGAAAAGAAATGAATGGCGGTCAGCTTTACACAAAATGTAATTAAAGTTTACATATCCGAACTTCTTTAAAATTCAGGGTGTGGTGTATTTCAGAATTCACACCCTGAAAAATTTATCACTTAAATAAAGCGCTGCTAAGAGCCTTCCTTCTCTTCGCAGAGTTTTATTTGGGGGACAAAACAATAATCAAACCAAAAGGTCTGCCGCATCCGGTCAAATGCGTCAGACCTTTTGGTATTTTAAGTATTGAGCAGAACAGTAAACGTTATAATATTATTTTCATAAGCAGCCGAGATTTTTCCGCCGTGAAGCTCGGCAATAGCCTGAGCAATTGACAATCCAAGACCAAATCCTTCCTGTTCATGGATACGGTCGTTTTCACTTCTGAAAAAACGCTCAAACAGTTTTGAAGTATCGCTTGCTGAGAAATCAGAGCA
>CAJKFZ010000295.1 GCA_905199285.1 uncultured Ruminococcus sp. | reverse complement strand
GAAAGAATACGGCAAACTGTACGGCACATTATATTCGTGAAAGGGTTGTCCATGCCTTAGTGCTTGAGAGTTTGCAACGTGTCCTGTTCTATGTGCAGGCGTTCGAAAAACAGTTTGTACAGGAGCAGCTTGACAAATCAAGCGAGGAGCAGCGAAAAGAAATTGCCAAAAAGCGGCGTGAATTAGCCAAATCCGAAAAACGTATTGCTGAACTTGACGTATTGTTTCAGCGAGTTTATGAGGATAACGTAGCGGGCAAACTGAGCGATGAGCGTTTTGCAACAATGTTGGCAAACTACGAAACTGAGCAAAAAGCCTTAAAAGAATCTCTTGTCCAGTTAAAAGCAGACATTGAAATGCAGAATGACAAAGCCGCAAATGTGTCAGAATTTGTGGCGGAAGTCAGGCGTTATACGGAAATCAAGGAACTTATGTTCGCGATCGTCAATGAGTTTATCGATTACATTATGGTATCTAAAAAACAGATAATTGATGGAAGGACTGTATATCCGATTGATATTTACTATAGTGGTATCGGTATTATCAATGCTCCATCTGCTGAAGAATATGAAGAAATGTTCCAAGAACACTTAAAACAGAAGTATTCAAAAAAAATGGCATAGTTCCTAAGACTATACCGTAATTTGATAAAGGGTTGCCCTCGTCCCCCTCACTTCCTTATGTGAAGGGTACGAATGGGGTATTTTTATTTATTAATTATGTGTTTCCAAACGGTTGATCAACCCTTTGGCAGGGGTAAAAGGGGACAGCATCCCCTTAATATTAATAGAAAGTAGCAACAACCTTTTCAGGCGGAGCAGAGTCGGTTATGTCGATAACCTGAATGACAGGCCCTTTCCCACGATAGAATTTGTGCTTCTGAACCTTGATTTTTCCCTTGACTATCACCCAGCCACGGTCACGCATCTGAGATTCGTCTGCGGCTTCAAAGACGAACCAGCAGTACTGGATATCGTCCACGCAGCAGGTCATAACATTTCTGCCGACTGCAAAAACGTTATCTGGGAATTTAGGATTTCTTGCGGCAACGCCCTTGAACGTAACGGTTTTGCCGTCATATTTTTTTGGCTCTTCCATGATATCACGGTAAAACAGAGCATAGTCATTATCCTCGATAACAATTTCATCGGCTTCAACGTCGAACGGGAGCGGATCTTCGATATCATCGTAAGCGACGGTTCCGTCGGTGTATTCATAGGCAATTTCGGTACGTCTGCTTACTCCACGAACGATTTTATGGAATTCCTGAGCGTCGTAACTTTTATCCATTCTGTTGAAAACAACAAGCTCGCACATATTGAGCTTATCGACAACAAGGCTTCTCATATTGGCATTGTAATTCAGGAACGTTGAAGCGTCGGCGAAAAACATTACCTGATAAATTGCCCAGCCATCGGGCATATTGGTGAAAAGGTCGTTGATAAGCCACATTCCGTTATATTCGATAACGACTCTTTCAGCGGAGCATTCATCGACGAGCCGCTGGAGGTTGGCTTCGTTGAGTTCGCTTTTATCGTCAAGAGTTCTTATAAAAACGTTCTTGGACGGAAATTTTGCGGGATTATATTCCTCCACACCCTCTTCGCAGATGAGCAGAAGAGTTCTTTCGCCGTTGTTGAAACGTTTATCTTCAAGAGTTTCCTGAATGAATTTCGTCTTTCCTGATTCGAGGAATCCCAGAAAGAGGTATACCGGAATTTCCGGCGGATTATTAGCCATTATTTGATCTCTCCCCTCAGTTATTTTCAGCGCTGAAGAGCTTAGCGATAGCTTCCTCGTTTATTTTAGAGCCAATCACGCAAAGTCTGCCGATAGTACCGGCGATTCCTGTGCGGACATCCGGAACTCCGGGAACGTAATCGAAATGAATCCACTGTCCGTCCTTTCCTGCAACGATTCCCTTTGCACGGAGGATCATGCCGTAAGTTTCTTCGTTTCCGAGAGCGTTGAGAGCATTTGTGATCTCCTCGGCGGAATAAGCGGCAGGGGTTTCAATTCCCCAGCTTGTGAAGACGTCATCGGCATGGTGGTGGTGATGCTCATGATCGTGACATCCGCAGGTGCAGTCCGGA
Source organism: uncultured Ruminococcus sp. (assembly GCA_905199285.1). Classification (GTDB taxonomy): domain Bacteria; phylum Bacillota; class Clostridia; order Oscillospirales; family Ruminococcaceae; genus Ruminococcus. Next base: position 1,103 of record CAJKFZ010000295.1, on the reverse strand, counting down.
CCATGGTCATGCTCATGTTCTTCGTGGTCGTGGTGGTGACAGCAGTGTTCGTGCTCATCCTCATCGTGGTCGTGGTGGTGGCAGCAGTGTCCGTGCTTTTCCTCGTCATGGTCATGGTGGTGACAGCAGTGTCCGTGCTCTTCCTCTTCGTGGTCATGGTGGTGACAACAGTGTTCATGCTCGTCCTCATGATGATGGTGATGGTGACCTTTTTCTTCCTCAAGAAGGGCTTTAAGCTCGTCGTCAAGAGTGTTTTTCTGCGTCATAGCGTCAACAAGCTGCTGACCGCTGAGCTGATCCCACTCTGTCGTAACAATAGGAGCAACGGGGTTGAGTTCCTTTATACGGCGGATGCAGTCGTCGATCTTCTCTGTGGAAAGACCGGCGGTATGGCTGAGAATAAGACAGCTTGCATAAGTTATCTGATTGTTGAAAAATTCGCCGAAATTTTTCTGGTACATCTTGCATTTTTTTGCGTCAACAATCGTTGTAAATCCGTCGAGCTGAACATCGTGAGCGTTGATATTCTGAACAGCACGGATAACGTCGCTGAGCTTTCCAACGCCGGAAGGCTCGATAAGAATACGGTCGGGGGAGTAATCCTCAAGAACCTTTTCAAGAGCCTTTCCGAAATCTCCGACAAGACTACAGCAGATACAGCCGGAATTCATTTCGGTTATTTCAACGCCTGCGTCCTGAAGAAATCCGCCGTCGATACCGATATCGCCGAATTCGTTTTCAATAAGCACAAGCTTTTCGTTTTTATAGCCTTCAGCGATAAGCTTTTTGATAAGAGTAGTTTTTCCGGCACCAAGAAATCCGGAAAAAATTGTAATTTTAGTCATACAGAACACTTCCTTTTTAAAATTAAAACTGTATATCTTATATTATACCACGTTTGCTATGCAAATGTAAAGAGATTGAAGAATTTCTCGTGAAAACATTTTTCAGAATCGATGAAAGGGTTTCTGATTTTAAATTAAATAATTGACAAGCAAATAAGCACATGATATAATAAAATCAGGATACTGGATAAAACGGTAGGCGATTCTAATTTTCCCTCGGAAACGGGGGTGAGCTGAAATGACTATAATCGAATTACT
>CAJKFZ010000294.1 GCA_905199285.1 uncultured Ruminococcus sp. | reverse complement strand
ATATGACCTGAAGCTGACAACTTTGCACCTCTTTTAAGTATACTTTCATTTCCAATTGAACCTACATATACTCCTTCTGAATTATATGTAACAATGTTTATGTTTGCGTATCTGTCTGCCCCCAAATTAGTGAGTGAAACAGAATAGCTTCCATTGGAAATCTCATATTTAAAAACAGAATTACCATCAGATAACGTTTCAGCATTTGCTATTAAAGAAGGAATATTCATAATAATTACAACTATCATCATAATAGAAATCGTTGCTTTCTTTAAAGTTTTAGCCATATTACTCATCTCCAGTCACATATTTTTTAAACGATACATCCGTCTGAAATCTCGACGATTCTATCGCACTGTTTAGCTATCTCAAGATCATGAGTAACAATAATAACAGTTCTGCCTTGTTTGTTAAGATTATGAAACAACTCCATAATTTCAGTAGAAGTCTTAGTATCAAGAGCTCCTGTCGGTTCATCGGCAAGAATAATGGACGGTTCATTGACAATGGCTCTGGCAATCGCAACACGTTGTTTCTGACCGCCGGATAGCTTGTTTACAGGTTTCTTTGCCATTAAATCCATGCCGACTGATTTAAGAGCTTTCGTGGCTTTATCCTTTTTATTTGAAATCTTAGACTTTGAAAAATCCAGAGGAAGCATTACATTTTCAATACAAGAAAAATCGTCAACAAGAGCAAAATCCTGCATTACCATGCCTATTTTTTGATTGCGTATTTCTGCAAGCTTACTTTCGTTCAATTTTTGAACAAGTATATCGTCAATAATATATTTTCCGCTTTCATAGCTGTCGATACAAGCGAGAATATGCAGCAAGGTGGACTTTCCTGCTCCGGACTTGCCAATTATTGCAACTAGTTCGCCGTCGTTTACTTTGAAATCTACACCTTTGAGTGCTTCAAATTCATTTGCTTTGCCGTTATTATATATTTTATGAACATTTTTTAATGTAAGCATAATTACCCTCCCTCAATTTGTTTTAAGCACCTGATTAGGCGAATTTTTTCCTATAATACTTATAGGAAGTATCATTGATAATAGAACATAGAGTAAAATTATTACTATACACCCTGACAACTGCCATAGACCTAATTCAATAACGGTTTTTCCAAGAATTCCAGTTGCCTTTGCAATAAATGCCGCACTGATACTAAGGACAAACGAGATAAGAGCACAAGTAAGTGACGAAAAGAAGTTCACAGCAGCACACTGTCGCCATTTAAGTCCGCAGATGTAATATACGGCATAATTTTTCAGCTGACGCTTTGCCGAAAGCGCTGAAGTGCTGACCGCTCCAACAAGAGTGAGAATGAAAATACAGACTAATATTGGCATCAGATTATATATTTGTGAAAAAATATATTCAAGACTGTTTTTCTTCATATTTTCCGTGGACGAGATGTATGCAGAATGCAGCTGTTTCATAGTCTGATTACCATTTTCAATAGTTTCCGAAGAAGCGTTATCCGGATATGTTACAAATACGTTTCCGTTCAGCTGCATAACTACAGGTTTATCAATAAGTTCCCTTTGAAGCGTGATGAAAAGTGGTCTTTCCTCACACTCATATTTATAATCGTTGTAAAAATTACGATAATCTATTTTTTCAAACGAACGCATAGACTGGTCTATTATTTTGGTATTGTCTTTTAGAATTCCAATTATTTCCGCCTTTATTTCGCTGTCAAAACAATAAAGACTGATATGATCTCCTATTTTAAGTCCGTAATCATTTTTTGATACAACGACCTGAATCGTTTCTTGAATTGGTCTTTCAAAATCAAACCATCGACCGCTTTCAAGTTCCGGAGTAAAGATCTCAGCGAATTTATCGTCATAACTTATAAAGCGATCAGATGCATTTTCGATATCATTGTTTTCACTATCCGGATTATTTGAATAAGTAAGCCACGGCATATACTGTGCAGCAATTTCCTGTTCACCTTCGATAAGGTCTTGTATCTCATCAGTGGTTCTCAAGGTCGATCCTGTTTCAGGATTTATAGCATACTGAATATTGTAGAAATATCCCTTTCTGTTGAGGAAATCCTTAATAGGATCATAATATCTGAAACGTGAAACAATGGTTGAAATCATTGTAATAAGTATCAGAAAAACAACGGTCATTTGCAGAATAGTGAGGATATTCATCAGCAAATTATGCCGAAGATTCTTTAGTCCGAGTTTGAACAGCATTTACTTTTCCTCCTTTGCTTCACGAATAGTTTTTTTGAGGAATCCGCTTATCATAAACAGAAGTACAAAAATCGTAGCCGCAATATATATTCCGAAAATCAGCAGATATAGCTTAATACTGTATGCAGATTCAATGTACTCAAAATGCTGTCCCAACTTCGGCAGTACAAATTTATCGTAGATCAAAGTTGTGGCTACAAAAAGAGGAACTGCAATTATCATACACTCTGAAAGAAACATTCTCAGAACCCTTGATTTTGTACATCCGCATATTCTGAATATTGCAAGAGCTTTTGTTCGCTTGGAAAGTATGTATTTATAAAGTACTGCGAAATTTATTGCTGCTAATATTGCTATCATTATTGAAATCAAAATTATTGTGTTGTATAGGTAATAGTTTTCTGCTTCGGGAATATCAAGGTCAGGAACATTAGCAAGACTTCCAAAACTTGACATTAAAACTCTCTTTATTTCATCATAAGAACTTCTTGTTAAAGGCTTTTTAAAACTAAATAAAATATTATTAATCGGTGTATTATCTTTAAGGCTGTTGAACGGAACTATTAGTGGATGAATTTTTTGAACTCCAATTATCTTAAATTTATTCCCTTGAAATTGAATAGTATTATCATCAATCATTAAACTTTCTGTAAAACTTTCATTTTTTCCTATATCATCAAAGACGAGGGCGACTCGTTCACCATATTTTTCTTCTTGAACAGAAAAATATCTGCCTGAAATAAGTGTATCATATTCTTTCATATTACTTTCAAAAACATCACAAGGCAGTATATCTCCGTTTTTTATGCTAAAGCGAATTGCTATTCTGTTAAATCCCGTATCAATAAATTCATCACATATTGGTTCAACGAGATACATATCAATAGATTCATTTAATGTATCGGAAAATGATAAGACAGCATTTTTTAACTATGGGCGGCAAAGAAATTGCCGGCAAGCACCGTGGCAAGACCAGCGTTCTGCATT
>CAJKFZ010000293.1 GCA_905199285.1 uncultured Ruminococcus sp. | reverse complement strand
CAGAAAATTTTAAAATCATCCGCATATCGCACAATATACATTTCTTTCAGATTGCTTGTTCTAAATTCCCTGTATATATGACTTCTTATGGTATTACCATTTCTGTCCATATACAGCTTGTATTCCTTGTGCGCAGGCATTGTTTCCCACTGACTGCTTACCCACCAATCCAATTCATTCAGCACAATATTCGCAAGAAGCGGAGATAATATGCCGCCCTGCGGTGTGCCTTTTGTCGGATATACTGTACTGCCGTAAGGCATTACAACAGGTGCTTTCAGCATTTGTTTTATGATACAGATTAGCCGTTTATCTCGTATTCCCATAGCCCACATCTGACGTATCAGCTTTGAATGATTTACATTGTCAAAGAATCCCTTTATATCCATGTCCACGACATAATGCAAATGTGTTAGCTGTATCAATTTATCACACTGTGCTATTGCGTGTTCCGTTGACCTGTTCGGTCTAAAACCGTTGCTTCTTTTATGAAATTTTGCTTCACATATCGGTTCAAGCACTTGAAGTATACACTGCTGAACCAGCCGGTCAATTATTGTCGGTATTCCCAGCGGTCTGGTCTTACCGTTCGGCTTTGGAATTTCAACACGTTTAACAGGCTTTGGCTTATAATATCTGAATTTTCTTTGTATAATCTCAACCAACTTTTCAGCGGATAATTTCTCAATATCTTTGATATTCAGATTATCCGTACCGCTTGTATAACTGCCTGAATTTCGCTTGATATTCCTGTATGCAAGCCGTATATTTTCCTCACTTGAAATTATCTCCATGAGCTTTGTGAAAACTTCACCTTGTCTGCTTTTGGCATACAACTTATCAAAACATTCCTGCAAGTCATAATATTCCAGATGTCTTAGTTTTTTCTGCTTTGTCATAGGCAACTCCCCCTTTCAGGTTCGTTTTTCTCGGATAACTCCTAATTCTTACTCGAAGCTATGATTTTTAACACCTATAACTAATTTCGTAATATCGACTTGTGGCTGTCCCTCTGTTTCCTATTACAGAAAACATCATCGGTAATGCCACGACTTTGCCCACAGTCAGAACAGCTTATTATTCTTCGTCTGTACCGCATAATGCGTATCGTAGGCTGACACGTTCCGATAATCCTATCTTTGCATATATACTTAGGTGTCTGCTATAGACCTGATAGCTTGGCAGTGCTTTAATACTGCAAGATATTTCATATTGACAAATTTTACTCTACATCACTGTCACCGCATTCAAGCGGTATATGCATTTCTGCATATTCGAGATTTAGACCCGTACATTCGCCGATTTGTCAGGCATTTCTGCCATTCTCACCATATATATTTTATAGCCCCCCGACCTATAGGATACACCATTCACCTCTGAACAGCTTTCGTATCTGACTATGCAGATTACGGTATCTCTCAGCCGACTTCACCGAGCTTCTGACCACTTCAATTTCTCAAAATCGCCAGTCGGAGTATCAGGGGAGGCGTTTCAGGGCGTTACTCCGTCATTCCACCTCTCAGATTATCAGTTCTCCTAACTTGAGAACTTTACATTCTTTTATTAGTGCCTGACCTCTTCAATCAGGAACGTGTCGCACTATCGATCTCGCAGTAACCGACACATTTGAATCCTCCGGCTTTTTCAGGCCCGGAGCGAAATCCTCCGATCCCTGCGAAGATATCGAAATATCTTATCAAGCTGTATCACGTCCTTTATTTTTTTGCAATAAAAACGGCTAAGTCTTTTTCAAAACTTAACCGTTCACATCGTCATATCCATTTCGGGTTCTTCAGTCAAATCTTCTGACTGAATGCTGTTCATTTCTTCCTCCGTCTGCAAATTCCAGCTGTCATCAGAATTCCAGAAGCTGACATTTACCTCTCCAATATCTGTTATGATATATTTCTGCTCGAGCGATTCACCCCAACCGTCACTCAGTTGTCCCGAACAGTAATCTATGAATTTGGATAACGCCTCATCGGACAGATCTCCGACCACTTTTGCTGTAATAACGCCCGTCAGCTCTCCATTTATGACCTCAACGGAGCAATGCGCCGAATACATTTTGTTATCCAACTCGTCATTATCATATTTCGGGTGATACCAATGCATAAGCCCACGCTCACATTCTTCGGGCAGATTGTTTTCCTTGATGTCCAGATTGATCTGGTCAGCGTATTTTGTCATATTTTCGTTATCAGGGATACAGCAGTCATGCGGATAATTCTCAATATGCTGATATATCTCCAAGGGGCAACATAATCGCATTTCATGAGCGTGAGTTTGACAATACTGCTCCCATATCAGTTTTGCCTGCGGGATATACTGGGAGTATCTTGCATAGGAAGCACCCTCAGACTCTATCAGCAAGCCGTCGCCCTGTACCTTGTCATATACCAGCAGGCAATGATAATTGCCATCGCTGTCGCAGTACATCAAATCAACATTCTCAGCGATCAGATCATTGTCACGCAGCGGATGTCTTTTCAGATTTTCAAACTTAGTATGGGGGACTGCCACAGCTTTTTCCACTACGCAGGATTTTGTTCTGAACTCAGACTCCTTTCGGAGCAGTGCGGTGTTGATAATAAGTTTGTCATTCATTGATTTTACCTACAATCGTTTTGAGTTGCCCTCTTTAATAGTATAGCTGCCGCATCGTAATCACCCCCCTTTCCCTGAAACTAAAAAAGACCGCTTTGTTTAATATCACTTAAAATTCGTGACATTAGACAAAACGGTCTTTCAAAATTCGTGTAATTTTTACTGTAATAAAAAAGCGGATTCAAGATAATTTTTCTCAAATCCGTTCTGATTTTTTCCTTAAATTTCCATATCTAGGGTACGAATCCCGTATTATTGGAAAAAATGCCAAAAAGCATCTACGATTTTACACCTGAATTTTTTTGTTTCCTAACGCAAAAAATCCGCTATATTTAGCGGATTTTTCGATGTGCATCTATTTTATAGTGCAAGTATGGGGTGGGAGATGGGATTCGAACCCACGATCTTCGGGACCACAATCCGACGCTTTAACCAGCTAAGCTACACCCACCATATAATAAATTGGCGCGCCTTGCTGGATTCGAACCAGCGGCTTACTGCTTAGAAGGCAGTTACTCTATCCAGCTGAGTTAAAGGCGCATACATAAGATTAGCAGCCAAAGCTGCTAATAAATGGAGCGGGTGATGGGAATCGAACCCACGTAACCAGCTTGGAAGGCTGGAATTCT
>CAJKFZ010000292.1 GCA_905199285.1 uncultured Ruminococcus sp. | reverse complement strand
TGCCCGATATGCGAAAATGTCTTTTTTGCCTACGTGTCCGCAAATCGTAAATATTGCTCCCGTGAATGCTATGGAAAATCTAAGTCGGAGGGATCGCTGTGCAGAAAGAAAAATATCGCAGTATTATGATGTATAAAATAATGATTGGTATTCTGGAAAAGTGGATGCAGTCCGGCATCATTTCAGAGGAAGAGTACCTGAAAATGAATACAATGATCGCCGAAAAATACGGCTTAAATTCGTGTAGTATATTCCTTGACTGTTCGGCAGATAAGAGGTAATATGTCATCACGAAAGGAGAGGGTATCATGAAACGAGTGATACAAAAGGTGCAGTTTCCAATGCCAAAGCAGCCCAAGTTAAAGCGTGTAGCGGCATATGCACGAGTTTCAAATGGAAAAGATGCGATGCTGCATTCCTTGTCCGCCCAAATCAGTTATTACAGCGAGTTGATTCAGAATCATCGTGGCTGGCTTTACTGCGGCGTATATGCCGATGAAGCCCTGACCGGAACAAAGGACAGCCGTCATAATTTTCAGAAAATGCTTGCAGAATGTCGTGCGGGAAACCTGAATCTGATTATTACAAAGTCAATTTCGAGGTTTGCGAGAAATACTGTCACACTGCTCGAAACGGTGCGTGAACTGAAAGATTTAGGTGTTGATGTTTATTTTGAGGAACAGAATATCCACAGCCTTTCTTCCGACGGAGAGCTGATGTTATCTATTCTTGCATCGTATGCACAGGAAGAGAGTTATTCTGCCAGTGAGAATAAAAAGTGGCAGATTCGCAGGGATTTTGAACAAGGAAAAATCGGTGGGATCGTTATGCTTGGATATCGCAGAACATCAGACGGCAGTCTGGAAATTATTCCGGAGGAAGCCGAAATTGTACGAAGGATTTTTGCTGATTATCTCGGTGGTATGGGAAAATTGGCGATTGCGAATCAACTGAACGAGCAAGGAATTTTGACTAAGAACGGCAATCAGTGGAGTCCGGAAAGTGTGCTGCGTATTCTGAAAAATGAAAAATATGCAGGTACGATGATTTTGCAGAAATTCTATTCCGAAAATCACATTACCAAGCGGAAAATGACAAATGAGGGGCAATTGCAGAAATATGTTATTGATGAATCTCATCCGGCAATTATTGAAAGATATATTTTTGAAACCGTTCAGAAACGTTTGCGGAAGCAGAAAGAGCAATTTTCCACAATAAGACCAACTACATCTGTCTATCCGTTCACAGGAAAGATTCAGTGTTGTTGCTGTGGTAAAAATTATCGCAGAAAAACAACGGCAACAGGTGTCGTCTGGATTTGTGCTACATACAACACAAAAGGGAAAAAGTATTGTCCCACGGCAAAGCAGATTCCTGAAAATACGTTGATTTCTGTGTGTTGCGAGGTACTTGGAATATCTGAATTTGACGTTGAAATTTTTGAAAGTCAGATTGCAAAAATCCTTGTTCCAACACCGAATGAACTGACTTTTATTTTCGCTGACGGACATGAGGTTTCTGCAAACTGGAAAGACCGTTCACGTTCTGAGAGCTGGACGGATGAAATGCGTAAAAAAGTAGGTGAAAGGAGCAGAAAATCATGTCCGAAAGAGCAGTAAGAATCATTCCGCCAACCATAAACATGGTGACGCATTTGCCGAAAATAAGTACCAGAAAACGCAGGGTTGCAGCCTATGCGAGAGTTTCTACGGAACAGGAAGAACAACAGACTTCCTATGCTGCACAGGTGGACTACTACACCAAGTTCATCAAAAAACACGGTGAATGGGAATTCGTAAAAGTATATACGGACGAAGGAATTTCCGCAACAAATACAAAGCACAGGGACGGCTTTAATCAGATGATAGCTGACGCTCTGAATGGGAAAATCGATCTCATCATCACAAAGAGTGTGAGCCGTTTTGCACGAAATACCGTTGATTCTCTTTCCACGATACGAAAGCTGAAAGAACATAATGTAGAGTGCTATTTTGAAAAGGAGCAAATTTGGACGTTTGACGGCAAGGGAGAATTGCTCATCACGATAATGTCCAGTCTTGCACAAGAGGAAAGCCGTTCTATTTCTGAAAACGTCACATGGGGACAAAGAAAACGATTTGCTGACGGTAAAGTATCGTTGCCATATAAGCATTTTCTTGGATACAAAAGAGGGGAGGACGGTTTGCCTAAAATTGTGCCGGAGGAAGCTGAGATCATAAGGTTGATTTACCGCAGTTTTATAAATGGCATGACGCCATATAGAATAGCAAAAATGCTGACTGAAAAGGAAATTCCAACACCTGCAGGAAAGACAAAGTGGCAGTCATCTACAATCGAAAGCATTCTGACAAATGAAAAGTACAAGGGCTCGGCACTTCTGCAAAAGCAGTTTACGGTAGATTTTCTTACCAAGAAAAGAAAAATCAACGAAGGTGAGATACAGCAGTATTACATTGAGCAAAGTCACGATGCGATCATTTCGCCAGATGAATTTGAACTGGTTCAGGCAGAAATCCTGCGTAGAAAATCCCTGGGAAAGCAGTACAACAGTAAAAGTATTTTTGCAGCGGGAATTGTCTGCGGTGACTGTGGAAACTTTTATGGTTCAAAAGTATGGCACTCCACATCAAAATACCGCCGTGTGATATGGCGGTGTAATCATAAATTTAATGGTGTGTACAAGTGTAACACACCGCATTTATATGAGGATGCAATAAAAGAAAAATTCATTTCTGCCTGCAATCAGCTGTTTGAGAATCATGATGAGATTCTTAAAAATTGTCGGATGATGCGGAATTTACTTACAGATTGCACTGAAATAGACGAAAAGCAGCAGGCAGTTTTGCAGGAGATGGAAGTTGTTTCAGAACTGACCCGAAAATATATTATGGAGAACAGTCAAACCGCTCAGAATCAAGATGAATACAATGCTCACTATAACGCACTGGTGGAACGTTATGAGAAACTGCAAAAGAAGTCATTTTCATTGCAGAAGCAGAAAGAGGAATGTCTTGCCAAGCGTGATCTGATTGGCGGATTTATTTTGGAACTTTCCAAGTGCAAGAAACTGCTGACAGGGTTTGATGAAAAGTTATGGGTTGCAGCAGTCGACAAAGTAACGGTATTTAAGGACGGAAGATTATTGTTTGCTTTCAAGGATGGGACGGAGATTGAAATATAGGTTATATTGAATGAAATTGGGCACTCTGCATATGAAATATGATTGGTAAGCAGCGAATATAGAGTTCTAAAAACATCTTTTCACAACTTATCACTAGCT
>CAJKFZ010000291.1 GCA_905199285.1 uncultured Ruminococcus sp. | reverse complement strand
GTATTTCACGAATTTGGATAAGCCATTTTTGTACCATAGAGGTTGAATTTGTCAATGGAGTACATATCAAAAATATAACGGAGAGGAATGATGAAAATGCCCACAGTGCCCAATGTGACGATAATTCCTGCGAAAGCTCAGACGGAGATAAACCGCAGTAAATACCAACAATTAAGGGTTGCGGCCTACTGCCGCGTCAGCACAGCAGAGGAAGAACAACAGAATTCATATCATGTGCAGATCGCTTATTACACCGACTTGATTAACAGAAAAAAAGAATGGACTCTTGTAAAGGTTTTTGCTGACGAAGGAATCAGCGGTACACAGACAAAAAAGCGTACAGAGTTCAATCGTATGATTAGGATGTGCAAAAACAAGAAGATCGACCTTGTGATTACAAAATCGATAAGCCGTTTCGCCCGAAATACCGTGGATTGCCTTGAGTATGTAAGGCAGCTAAAAGATCTCGGAATCGGAGTGATTTTTGAAAAAGAAAACATCAATACTCTGACCATGACAAGCGAATTTATGATCACATTATACGGCTCGTTCACTCAGGCAGAGTCGGAATCGATAAGCAAAAATGTTTCATGGGGCAAGGAGAAAGCCTACCGGGAAGGCAAGGTATCGTTCCAGTATAAGCATCTCTTGGGCTACAAAAAAGGCGATGACGGCAAGCCTGAAATCGTACCCGATGAAGTCGAAACGGTAAGGTTGATTTTTAAAATGTATCTTGACGGTTATACGCTTCTGAACATTGCTCAATCGCTGATGAAACAGGATAGGCCGACTGCACTGGGCAAAAATGTCTGGACTAAAGGCGAGGTACAGAGGATTCTTAAAAACGAAAAATATGTGGGTGACGCACTTCTCCCAAAGACTTTTACAGTCGACTGCATAACCCACAAAGTTATGAAAAATAATAGTTCATGCCATATGGAGCATATCGGTACTCGTTAAACAGAGAGGCTATTGTATGTTGATTATTTGGCGAGATTTTTTCAATAACATTGTTGTAAAGTCTCTTGAATTTAGTGTTTTTAGGTTCACATAGGTTGTAATTTCCATCAAAAACCTGCCATGAAGTTGCGGGTACAGTTGTAGATAATGCAGTTTGTATTCTACGTTTCTTTGTTGGATCAAGTCCCTGAAATGCTTGTTTATTACAGATTACGCCACTATACATATTTCTGCATAAAGCAAGAAGAGCCTTTTTAGCAGATGGTGTAACCTTCTTCTCAAATTCTGTTACAGAAAATGGTACAACAGATGAATAGATTGTATTAAACTTTGCAATACAAAGCTGATTGACTCTACCTGTGAATTTTGACATTCCTTTTCCTGTAAGAATATTCTTTTCATTGAGCATTGATGTGAAATCACTGGAGATTTTTCTCATATATCCTCTCAAATCAACTGTCACAAATCTTGAATACATTTCCTTTTCAGATTCTGTGAATTTTCTGAGAGTAGCACGTCTTTTAAGGTAATAAATCCAATTCTCATCTCTGTCAAGTAAAAGATAAAAAATAATTGGAAATTGGTCAAGATTGAACTTATTAATAATATTCTGAAGAATAATCAAATCTCTATCTGTCGTTTTTCCACAATAAACGTATACAATTATACCTCTGTACTGCTCACCATCAACTGCGGTGAACAGAACTTTTTAGTCAGCGCAGCATTAGAAATCGCCAGCGCCAAAGTCACGTATGAGCGGATCACACCGGCGTGTAACGATGAGTTGCAGGCTCTCATTACAAGCCCGATAACGTGTTGATGAGTAGTGATGGTGAACCTCGTTCATATCGCCTTTGTACCACAATTTTTGGATTTCCTCAATGGTTTTTGGCTTCTGTTTATTTAGTTTTTCAAGAAAATCTCTATCCACTTTTTGACAGTAAGTTTCACGCATCGGCGACACCTGAAGCATATCGAAAAGAAAATTTTCTTTGCTTGCAAAAATGTTTACCAAGTTCCTCAATGTCCGTGCGTCATAAGGAGCACCGTCAATATGCACGTGAATGCCTGCCCGATAATCCGCTCCAGTCACGCCTCCTGCTTTTCTCACAGCACGAACAACCTCTTGAAGCAGCGGCATATCCTCATATTCCAGAACTGGAGTTACGAGTTCAACAGCATAATTTCTCGATGCCGAACAGCCGTTTTTGTCAACGCACCTGATGCTCGAATCATAGACTATCGACCATTTTCTGTACTTGCTGTCACGAACATTGTATTTGTCGTAGCTGCCGCCCAGATGCTCCGCAGCACCGCCTAAAACCTTGCTTATCGCCTTTGCAGCAGCCTCTCTGGTCAAGCCTGTGCACTCCACTTCTACTCCGTATTTTTACGTTTTAATTCCTTCAAAATTTCCTGACAAATTCTCTACCTCCTGACAAAAAAAGACTTGCAGATTTTTCTCCACAAGTCTGATTTTTTTCTTATTCAATATCAGTTTTTACTTCGTACCCGCCCTTGAAAATCATCAGTATTTCGGTCTTTCCGAGAACATTTACACTCTCGATTAATTTGCGTATCAGCACATTATCGAAAATTTCTAATTAAAACTTTTAATACTCTATCACGTCCATTATTTTATCGAGTTTAGCCTGAGTTTCGGCGGAAGTTTTATTCTAAGATTTAAGCATATCAAGCCGTTTACTCAACTGTTTTTCTTCAGCATATAACTTCGCAAATTCGCTGTCAAGCTTGTCCTCATCGCAGCCGCCGGAAGCTATCAGCATTACCAGATCGTTCCTTGCCTGATCGATTTTCTTTAGCCTGTTTTCAATGCTAATTATTCCCTCCTGCTCCTGACATTCAAGCACCGTTCCGATGTTAGCCTTGAGGATTTTCGCAATATCGTCACGACATGAGTAGTAATAATTTATCGCCCGAATTATCGCTTTGTGAAGCGATTCTTCCTTGATCGTAGGCGAATCGGGACAGTACTTTTTGCCGTGTTCCAGACGACTTATACAACGCCAGACCGCCAATTTTACGCCGTTTTTCATCCATATTTTACGTCTGTAAGGAGTACCGCAGCAGCCGCATATCATCAGCTCCGACAGTGAATATTTTCCGCTGTATTTTCCTTGCTCAGTTTTGGTTTTGTCACTGATTTTTCGCTTACTTGAACGCCTTGCAAGCTCCTGTTGAACCCGATTGAACGTGTCCCTATCGACTATCGGATCATGGTGATCCGTCACCAGATACTTGGGACGTTCTCTATTATTCATTGTTCCTGTTTATATCATATGTTCTTTCTGTTAATTCAAAAAGAATAAATATATTT
>CAJKFZ010000290.1 GCA_905199285.1 uncultured Ruminococcus sp. | reverse complement strand
CCTCATTCAAGGCTTCTTATACGCCCTTCATACCTCTTATTCTAAGCGAGATTGTACGCAAAGCGTTTCCCATAGCATTAGCATCCTGAGTTATTTCCGTACCGCCTGTGAGTAACGCAAGAGATTGAGACAAATCATTTCCGGCAGTTGCAAGTGTTGAAGCTGAAACAGACAATCCATCGCCTAAAGCTCCTGCGTCGGTAGAAAATTCATTACCCAGTTTGTTGAGTGAATCAACGATAACCATTGCTTCTTTTGCTTCCATGTTGAAAGCTTTCATGGTAGCAACAAGAGTAGATACAGCAGTCTGATTATCCACTTCTCCAACTTTGGAATAAATCATACTTGTTTCAGCAAGTTTACTGGCTTTTTCAAGATCAAATCCAAGCTTAGCCCATTCACTTGTCTGAGCTGTTAAATCTGAAATAGTTGTATGTAAATTTCTTGCACGCACATCCGCTTTGTCTAAAAACTTTTCGTATGTACTGTCAGTTTCGTCAGTAACCTTTTTCAGATTGACCATGGCATTGTCAATGTCAATTACTTTGTTAACCATATCTCTGGTTTTGCCAATCACAGCATTAAGTGAAATCCACTGGGTAACAACTAACCTGATCTGATCACCCATTTTACGGAAGAATGCTCCGCTGTCCAATCCGGCGGCTTTGACTTCCTGTTTGAATGTAGCCAGTTCTTCGTTGAGATGCTTAAACTCATCGGCACTGAGATTTCCGGAATTCATTCTGGAGGTTAATTCATCCCATTTTTCAGCGAAAGTCGTAACTCCGTCGGACATCAGCTTTGTGGAAGATATTGCTTTCTTGTTGGCATTGGCGTAGGCATCCATTGAAACTATGGTTTTCTTAATTCTGTTGTTTAATGTCTCTAACGATGAAGCATTTTTAAGGGAAGATGATAGTTTATCATTACTCTGTTGTACTTCCAACATACGACTGTTTAGAGAATAAAACTTAGATTCGATATCAGCAAGGGGTTTTACATTCTTTGTCTCACTTACTTCCTGCAAAAATTTTTCGTACTCCCCACGAAGTTCGGTGATCAACTGAATCTGGTTTTGAACCTGCGGATCAGATAAATTTTTAGAGAGATTCACATTATCGGACATTTTGTCCAATTGCCTGATAGAGTCATTTATAGACGAAGTCACTGAATCGAACGATTCAAATTCAGCCTTAACCCTTGAAAATGCATTTAAAAATGCATTCAAATTCTCTATGAAAATTGCTTCTTCAGAAATTGCCAATAGTGGACATTTCAAAGTTAAGGTTCAAGAGTTGCGAAAACAGCTTGAAGATGTATTTGATACTACAAGTTTGAGCTGTTGTTTTCTCAAAATCATCACTATCAAATATAGTTTCAAATCCATTTTCATCTACAATAGAAGATGAAAGCCCTAAAACCTTTTCAAGTGAATTATAGAGTTTATTTCCCCATGCCGATTCGATTTCTTCTCCATAATGCTTTACATATTCCGTATTGTCCTTGAAATTTTTATCAAGATACTGCAAAAGCTGAACTATGCCGTCAATATGATCGTTAAATCGTCCAGAATCTATATCGCTAAGTTCATCAAATCTATTTTTTTGAAATACTTCATTCATTTCCTGAACTACTTGATCCCATGAGTGTGTGCCTTTAAGGGAATCTTTAGTCCATCCACCAAAGCCAAATACACGAGTAAGAACGGCGGATGCGTTTCTGCCGCCATCAACAATATTAGAAAGTTCGCTAAAATCACTATCGCTTATATATAATTTGCCATTACGAGCGAGTTCTTTTATTTTTTGCTGTGTTTCTGTTAACTCGTCATTGGATAATTCAATCTCTTTACGAAATTGACGGATATAATCATCCAATTTATTAAATGCATTTTGCATTTCCTCAAAGTTATTGTTGCTAAATGCATTTTTATAATCATCAAGCAATGATTGAATCTCTTTTCTGATACTGTTAGTGTTTCCATGAGTAAGTTTCAAATCAAGAATTTTCTCAAGTTCCTTGACTTGCTCTGCTGTAGATTTCTTATCAATGTCGGTTTTTATTTTAGCTTTGACTTCAAGTCCGTTGGTTTGCTTTGAAATATTATTCTGTATTGAATTCAAATCAATATTTCCGATCTTAATGCTAAAATCCTTGCTTATTGTGTTCAACTGAGACTGAATTGCCTGAGTTGTTTTTGATACATCAATGTTGCAGGTAATTTTTAAAGCGTGATCGGCATTAAGCTTGTCACCGACCTTTTCCAAGTCCGTGGATATATCTTCCGTTGTTTGAGGTATATCCAGACCGGCGGTTATAATCAATTCGTTATCTCTTGCCATTTTACCACCTTTCTTTTTTATACGTGCATCTTTAGAAGTAATTAAATCTCCTACCATTATAAATAGAAGTCACATCAATAGTTATACCGAGCTTATTCTGACGATTCCAGTCACGGATTCCATCTTCGATGAAAAATACTCCATTAAATCGTGTAAACCTGTCAACGGGATGTCCGATATATTTCTCCAATTTTGGAGCATTCCAGCCATAGTTCATGAGGATAGGGACATAGCTTTCGTGAGAATTATTGAAGTTAGGATGATATGCAAATGAATCATGAAAACGTACAGATAATTTAATCTGATTTCCGTCTACATATGCATCAACCAAATCTTCAGCATACATGGATTTCCGAAAACGATATGTCCTATGGTAGAAATCAGGCTTATACGAATCGTAATAATCATCTATCCTGCGTTGTATGCAGTCATAAAGACGGCGAACCTCACGAGATAATTGCTCTTGTAAGGTTTCGCCATTACTCATTTTTATTTTGCTTGCAACTAATTTTTGAAGTTGCTTCTGAATATTAGCTTTTCCCATAGATTCGCCTTATTTAAGTCTTTTCAACATATTCGATTTTGTCGTTTTTATGCTCGTCAACAATCGTTTTGATAATTTCTTTATTGTTGAGTCCATTGAGACGGTCAGTAAGATTCTTGATAACGTCCATATCAATACTGTTCGTGTTTGCAGACATTTCCGCAGTTATAGCATTTAGAGAGTCGCATAATTCATCGAATGAGGTTTTGCGTGATCTGATTTTGTAATCGATCAGTGCGTTTGCGGATGACTCAATATTAGTCCACACAGGTAATGAAACTATTGTACTCTCGATCTTAGAGAACCATGTTCCGCTTTGAGTAATTTTGAAGATCTCTTTTATCATATCGTCCGAAACGTCAATGTTTGTGAAATATTTGAGTATCACATATTTACGTACAAGCTCACGATATTCAGGGCAATAT
>CAJKFZ010000289.1 GCA_905199285.1 uncultured Ruminococcus sp. | reverse complement strand
CCCTCTGGTTATTGATTTTGTATGGCATTCAGCGTTATAATTATTGTATATAATAGAAATGTGTTAATGAATATCTTGTCCCTAAGGAGGAAAATTTATGGGAAGTAATGAAAAAACTATCGAAAAATTCAACAGCCATGTGGCGCAGTCCTACGGACGTTATCCTCTCGCTATGAAAAAGGGACAGGGCAGACGATGCGTCGATGAAAACGGTAAGGAATATGTCGATCTCGGAAGCGGGATAGGCGTTAATTCCCTCGGCTTCTGCGACGAAAAATGGGCGGACGCCGTTTGCAGTCAGGTTCGTTCTCTTCAGCATAACTCAAATTATTATTATACCGAGGTTCAGGCTGAATTTGCAGAAAAGCTCTGTAACGCAACGGGCTATGCCTCCGTATTTTTCGGAAACAGCGGTGCGGAAGCCAATGAATGCGCTATTAAAGCCGCAAGAAAATATAGCTTTGATAAATACGGCAAGGGCAGACATAATATTATCACTCTTGTGAATTCCTTCCACGGCAGAACTATGGCTACTCTTTCGGCTACAGGTCAGGACGTTTTTCATAATTACTTCTTCCCGTTCCTCGAGGGATTCGTTAATGTCAGGGCTAACGATATTGACGATCTTAAAGCTAAACTGGACGATACGGTGTGCGCAGTTATGATGGAATACATTCAGGGCGAGGGCGGTGTGAACGCTCTTGAACAGGAGTTTGTTGACGCTGTTTACAGTCTTTGCGCTGAAAAGGACGTTCTTGTTATTGCTGATGAGATTCAGACCGGAGTCGGAAGAACAGGCACTCTTCTTGTCGGCGATGTTTTTGGTAAAAAAGCCGATATCACGACTCTTGCAAAAGGTATCGCAGGCGGTGTTCCTATGGGAGCTTGTCTGTTTTCGGAAAAATGCAGCGGAGTTCTTACTCCGGGAACACATGGCTCAACGTTTGGCGGAAATCCTATTGCCTGCGCCGGAGGTCTTGCGGTTCTTGAAAGAGTGACCGAAGACGGTTTCCTTGAGGAAGTTGGCAAAAAGGCTGATTACATAAGGTCTAAGCTTGAAAAATGCAGCGAGGTAGAGGCGGTAAGCGGTATCGGTCTTATGATCGGTATTGCTCTTAAAACAAAAAAAGCTGCCGATACAGCAAGAGAAGCTCTTGAAAGGGGAGTGCTTGTTCTTACCGCAAAGGAAAAAATAAGACTTCTTCCGCCTCTTAACATATCTTATGAAGAGATCGACAGCGGACTGAATATACTTATCAATATACTGGAGGACTGAGCATGGAGTTATTAGTAGCATCAAAGGGCAGCAAATATATCGTTGAGGACAAAAAGTCCAGACTTTTGTATACGGTCAAGAAAAAAGGATTCAGTCCACGTTATATTCTTCTTGACGCAAGCAACTATAATTTGTATACGTTGCTTCAGACTGGCGACGACAGAAAACCGGCATTCACGGTTATTCTTAATGACGACGAATTTCTTAAAATGGAGTGTAAATCGCTCTTCCTCGATCCGACTATCACTGCCGAGGGAAAGGATATGAAATTCGTTATCGCAAGTAAGGACAGAAAAAATTTCGATATTATTCTTAATGATATAACAGTCGGTCATATTAAGACTAAAACGGCTGTATCAGGCGATTTGCAATATGATCTCGATATCGAAAACACTGCGTTTGACGACTATATACCGCTTTTTGCCGTTGCGATTGACAGGGCTTTCGGCGAAATGAATAAAAGCTGATATATCAAATTCGGAAAGGACTAAAATATAATGAAACATTTACTGAAAATGCTCGATCTCACTTCTGAGGAAATTATTGATATCCTCAATCTCGCAGATCAGCTTAAATATGAACTCAAACACGGCATCCCACATCCCCACCTTAAAGGAAAAACTCTCGGAATGATTTTCCAGAAGGCTTCTACACGTACAAGAGTTTCTTTTGAAACAGGTATGTATCAGCTCGGCGGATATCCTTTGTTTCTCTCTTCAAACGATCTTCAGATCGGAAGAGGCGAGCCTGTTCAGGATACGGCAAGAGTTCTTTCACGCTACCTTGACGGAATTATGATCCGTACATTTGAACAGAAGGAAGTTGAGGATCTTGCTGAATACGGAAGTATCCCGATAATCAACGGTCTTACCGACTTCTGCCACCCATGTCAGGTTCTTGCTGACCTTATGACCATTCGTGAATTCAAGGGCAGTTTCGACGGACTGAAAATGTGCTTTATCGGTGATGGAAACAATATGGCAAATTCTCTTATTGTCGGCTGCCTTAAAGTAGGTATGGCAGTATCTGCCGCTTGTCCGGACGATTATCAGCCGCCTAAGGAGATTCTTGATTTTGCTGCTGCTTATGATAACTTTGAGCTGACAAATTCTCCCGTTCAGGCTGCTAAGGATGCGGACGTACTTATTACCGACGTCTGGGCTTCTATGGGACAGGAGGGCGAAGCTGAGAAGAGAAAGAAAGCTTTTGCCGGATATCAGATTAACGATGAGCTTATGGCTGCTGCTAAGCCGGACGCTATGGTTCTTCATTGTCTCCCTGCACATCGTGAAGAGGAAATTACTGAGAAGGTTTTCGAGGCTCACGCTAATGAGATATTTGAAGAGGCTGAAAACCGTCTTCATGCTCAGAAAGCCGTTATGGTCAAGCTTATGGCATAATAAAAAAGATAAAAGGGCAGGAGTACCTGCCCTTTCTGTTTGAGGTGATAAAATGGCAAATCTCATATGGGGTATAATCGGGCTTGGGATAGCTCTGATCGCCGTTGTTTTTCTTATAAAGCTTATAATTCTGAACAAGCGTGGAATCGTGGTTCTGGCGGAGGTTATTGCTGTAAAAGAAAAAAAGCACACTGTCAGAAGTTCAAAAACACGGTTTAAAACTGAGAGGAAAACAGATTCGTATATTCATACCATGCGTTATAAGATCGGTGAGAAAATGCTGGAGGCTGATGATAGGGCTGAATATATTCAGCCATTTGAAGTCGGCTCGACTCATCTTATTGTCTGCAACCCGAAAAATCCGGAAAAATTTGAGTACGAAAGCGATATTAAACGCAATATTACGCTGTTTGCTATTATGGCAGGGGTTGCGATTCTGTTTTCGCTTAAATGGATCTTTGTAAATAAATAATAAATGGATGCTGCATGAAAATGCGGCGTCTTTTTTATGTCAGAATTGACACAAAATAAAATCGTTTGTCAGAAATCAACAAAAAAATCGAAAAAAATTATAAGATTATTTCCTTGACAAATTCTGTAAATCATGCTATAATAAAAAAGCTGTCGGGGACGGGAGTCGAGGAGAAGCGAGAG
>CAJKFZ010000288.1 GCA_905199285.1 uncultured Ruminococcus sp. | reverse complement strand
GGTCTGATATTTGGTTGTTCGTTATAAAATTCAGGTTCGGGATTGTGGAAATAGTCATTAATATTATCCGTTTTATCATTTTGTGAAAAAATTTCATCGGGGGAGGAATCATTTTCCGGAAAAATCTGCGGCTGAGCTTCATGTTCTGGTATCATTTCATTGGGAATATCATTTCCAGAAGCCAATTCGTCGGTAAGCACCGCTTCTGGATTTGTAGTTTTCTCATCAGAAACAGGACGATTTTTTTTATCGTCATCAAGTTCTTTGAGAATATCATTTATAAGATCATCGTTATTCTGCATTACAGAACACCGTCCTTTCTTCTGTTATAATTAAATCGACTTTAAGGTCATGCTGTGAAAGCGGGAGCTTTTGAGTAATAAGTTTTTCGTATGAAAGTGCAATTTTGCATATATCCGGATATTTTTCAAAAAATCGGTCATAAAATCCGCCGCCGTAACCAAGCCGTCCACCATTTTCAGTAAATGCAAGTCCCGGAACGATACAGACTGTATCAGGAGTTATTTCTGGTTCGGGAAGAGAGCTATCGGGTTCAAAGATACCAAACGCTCCCGTATGAAGTTCATTGATATTTTTCACGATATGGAATGTCATAATGCCGTTTTCATGACATTTCGGAAATGCAATTGTGATATTTTTTTCCAGCAGCAATCCGGTTAGATTCCATGTGTCTATCTCTGAGCGGAACGAAACGTAAAGGAGTATACAGTCTGCTTTTATCACTCTGCTGTCTGCCACAACTCTTTTTGCTATAAGAGAATCTTTAGCGGACTTATCGGTAATGTTGGCTCTGATTCGTGAAAAATCAGCTCTTAAGATTTTTTTTTCGTTCATGTCAGTCGCACATGATAGCTGCACGCTGTCTGTTACTTTCAGCTTTTGAAACTGCCTTTTCAACCAATTTAAGCCCAAATTCAATAGCTGTTCCAGCGCCTCTTGAAGTAATGAAAATTCCGTCCTCAGCGACGGCAGAATCACCTATAATCGCACCTTCAAGCTGAGTTTCAAATCCTTCATAGCAAACGGCGTTTTTACCTTTAAGCAGTCCTTTATGACCGAGTATTGAAGGCGCAGCACAAATTGCTCCGATAAATTTATTGTTTTCAACACAGAAATCAATTGCTTTCTGAACATAATCCGAGTTTTCGAGATTAAGTGTTCCGGGCATACCTCCCGGAAGAACGATCATTTCCAGCTCGTCGTTCAGAGACGCTTCCTGAGCAATAGTATCTGTAACAACGGTGATTCCATGAGAACTGGTTATAATATTATCGCCGATGCCGACTGTAATAACTTTTTTTCCGCTTCTTCTGAGCAGATCGATTGGCGCTATAGCCTCTGTTTCCTCAAATCCATTTGCAAGAAAAATGTAGATCATAATAAAAATCCTTTCATTATTTAAAAGTAACAATATGTTTTTTCAGAAGAAAAGCCGGCTGATAAGACATCTTGGCTTTACGCAGACCATCTATGCCGAGGTCTTCTTCACGATTTATAAATTTAAATTCCGAAGCTTCTGTTTCTGCAAAGCGCTGATTTATTCCGGCATAGATTCCGTTAAAGTTCGTATCGGCTTTTTCGATATGAACGCAGAAAGTATCAGAGCAAAGTTTTTCTCCTATTGTAACAGCGGCAGTTTGTCCGTTGATACGAATGATACCGCCTTTAAGGTTCAGTTCGTTAAAGTAGGTGAAGTAGGTATTTATTGCGTACTGCTCGGCAACAAACGAATGATCGTTATAACCATCCTTGTTGTTATAAGTTATAGTGCAGAAACTGATACAGTCATCGAAATCCTTTTCAGAAACAGGGGAGTAGATATAATCGTATTCGCTGAATCTTGCGAGATGATTTCTTTTGGCGTGATATTTTTTCCCTCTGAGCTGAATAAGATCTGATGAATTATAGATATAATCCGAGCTGTCACGATCGAATTCACAGGTGAAACTATCAAGAAAAAGTTCATCAAGAAGTGCGAGCGACTTTTCTGTAACTCCGGTCAGGATAAGAGGTTTTCCAATTGAATCCGTGAAACGCTTAAGTTCGCTGAAAACATCCCGATAATCACCTTTACCAGCAGGGAAAATGAAATGCGGAATACCATCATCAGAGCCGAAAGCTCCGCAGATATAAAAATCTTTATAAAATGAGATTTTTGAATCAGAAAGACGTTTCCAAGCCATATTATTGGCAAAACTGTATTCACATCCCATAAAATCCGATTGTGCAAGAGCAGAATTTATCCGTTTCTTATCAGTAATTTCAATATCCCTGAATTCGAGCATAAGTTTCCTCCTGATCAATATTTATTTTTCATAGAAGAAAAATAATCGGTAACCTCATGCATTTTTCCACAAGACATTTTTCCCTCTGGACATTTTCCTGTAGCCACGCACGAAGGTCCGGCATGAGAAAAAATATTCGGAGCAGTCTCAAGACATAAGCGGAGCATTTCAACTGCAACTTCTCTTATTTCCCACTGCGCTCTGTTGCAGCAGCGGTGACGGAAGAAATTGAACAGCGAACGCACATTCATTGTAACAATGATTTTCGTTTCACAGGCATTCGGAAGAAGAAAACGTGCATCCTCGTTTGCAAGCTTGCGCGCCTTGGAAGAAGCGCTTTTTTCGTCAAGACCCTGAGCCATAAAATCTGCTTTATGTTTTTCCGTGAGCATATCTGCGATTTTGGCATAGCTTGCCGTTATTGTACGAATCACGTTGTCGTATTCCTGCTTTGCTTCAGGAAGCTCTTCAACAGTCGGCGGAGTAACGAATTCAAAACCATTTTCATTCACATACCGCTGGCTTTTCTGAGAATACGAAGCGATTCTGTGGCGGACAAGCTGATGCGAACAGGCACGGGAGATTCCTTCGATTCCAAAAGTGAAGCTAACGTGTTCCATAACGCTTTCATGACCGATAGAAACGAGCATATTGATAAAATCTTTTATTTTTTCATCAGAAAGTCCCTCACGAAGCGAGTTGATATCGCTGCTTGAATAGCAGAGTTTTGCAGCAGTTGCTGCAAGTTTTTCTGGTTCTGGCGTATGTTCAAGAAGAGTAACTTTTATCATAAAATACCTCCGTTAGATGCATGAATATAAAAACAATCATTTTTATTTTACCATTTATCAGCCGTTAAGTCAAGGATTAGATAACATTATAGTAAAAATAATTTGAAAATTTGATTTTCACTTGTAATTATCTGCAAGCTATGGTATAATTGATAATAACAAAATATAGGAGATACGAGGTGAAAAAATGGCATCCAGCAAAGATTATCTTGAATTTGTTTTAGAACAGCTGTCCGATCTTGACGGTATTTCCCACAGAGCTATG
>CAJKFZ010000287.1 GCA_905199285.1 uncultured Ruminococcus sp. | reverse complement strand
ACATCTCCTTAATTTATGCGTTTTTATATTTTACATGATATGATCATTTAATTCCAGAACCTCATGTATTTTATTTTCGATCTCCTTGACACGTTCATTCAGAAATTCCGGATTATCCCTGAACCACTTGATATTAAGAGGTGATGGATGTGGAAGAACATAGGCGGGCTTACCGTTTATAACGCAATCCTTAAATACTAATGACGTAAAATCTTCATCTGGAAAGAAAAAATTTGCCGCTTTACTGCCAACAAGTATAAACATTTTATTGTTCACCAATTCAATTTCTCTGACCAGCCAGGTTTTCGCACAAATCTTAGGCGGAAGTCTGTCCCCTCCCTTTAGCGATTTCCCGGGATAGCAATGTGCCACTGACGTAAGATAAAAATTATCAGAATCATAAAACATTTTTTCAGAAATATGATACCACTCGTTTCTCAGCCGATTTCCGCTTGCATCGTTCCACGGCTTTAAGGTATTATGCACATTCTGCGACGGCGCCTGACTTATGTGCATTATCTTGGAATTTGTACTGCCCCTAACAATGGGATGAGGTTCAAAACCAAATTTTTCCTGACACTTACGGCAGTTCAGTATTTCTTGTTTCAGCTTGTCAAATGTATTTTCCGATGATTTAATAATTATCCCGTTTTTATTCATATTGTTCCTCTTCTTTTCGACAGCTTCCAATAGTATCTTCTGTTTGATATGGGGAAATCCTCCATTACACCATGTTCGGGATCGAAAAAAATTCCTCTGCAATAAAGCGACCAATGCCAGCATCTTGGAGTTTCAAGACTTAAAAGACAAAGCTCCGGAAGCTCGTTTTTACTGTTTACAGGTATACGTTCATCAGAAATCTTTACTCCGAAATGCCTTAAAGCCGACTTCATTTCTTTCAGATTCGTTTCCCTTTCATTTCCAAGATATTCAATTATTTCATCAACACTTTTGTCAAGAAGCATCGCAAGCACAGCCTGTCCGCATTGCAAATCAGTCGGTTCGTGTATATATTTTATTTCTGTCATTTTCAATTTTTTAAGGTTGTCTATTAAAAGCAACCGTTTTCCTTTTTTATTTCACTATACCACAATCCATTGTAAAAGTCAACAAATTTTTCTGCAAATTTTCTCACCTTATATCAAGACTTTTTATGACAAATCTTAAAAAATATGTTATAATAATAAAAAACACATATTAGGAGTCTTATTTATGAAAGTTCTGATTATTGAAGATGAAAAAAATCTTTCTATGGCTTTAAAGGAACTGCTGGTCTGCGAAGGTTTTCTCGTTGATACTGCTTTTAACGGCATAGACGGCCTTGATAATGCTCTGAGCGGAATTTACGATGTTATCATTCTTGATATCACGCTTCCGAAAATGAACGGTGTAGAGGTTTTACAGGAAATACGAAAAAATAACATTTCCTCATCTATACTAATGCTTACTGCAAAATCTGAAACAGAAGATAAGATAAAAAGCTTTAAATCCGGAGCAGACGATTATCTCACCAAGCCGTTTGTAACCGAAGAGCTTATTGCTCGTGTGTGGGCTCTTTCAAGAAGAAATGCTATGGAATATGTTACTGAGATTCTCCGTTTTGCCGATATTGAACTCGATCGTACTCATCATGAGCTGAAAAAAGACGGAAAAGGCATTAAATTAAGCACAAAGGAATATCAGCTTATGGAACTTCTTATTTTAAATAAAGGAAACGTTGTTAAGCGTGAGTACTGCATAAATAAAATCTGGGGTTACGAATCTGATGTTGAATATAACTCGACAGATGTTTATATTTCGTTTCTCCGAAAAAAGCTGAATGCTCTCAAGTCTGATACAGTTATAAAATCTGTAAGAGGGATAGGATATTCTCTGGGAGAAAACAAATGAACAGCTCACTTAATAAGCTCAGGAAAAAATATATCATAACGGCTTCGCTTATAGTTTTTGCAGTCGTTTTGCTCATGATCATAACTCTGAATTTTTTAATGAGATTCAGCTATAAAAACGAGGGAAAAATTATCGAAAGCGTTATTGAACAGGCAGCGGTTTCTCATCTTAATCAACCTGTTAACGAGCATTTTGATCTGAGTGAAGCCGATAAAACTGAAAGCGGAGATTATAAAATTCCCAGAAGCGTAAAAGATATTTCAAAAATCACTGTTTATGGAAATATCAGCTACGAGGGTTCGGTTGATTGGTACAGCGCCGGCGGAGGTCTTCTTTTTGGAGCTGAAATAGATGGCAGTACGCAATGGGTTCATAAAAAATATCAATTTAATGATGATACTACAAGCATCTCAATAGACTTCAATAACTACGATAATATAAGAATTGGCGAAGATACTATTTCTATTGATGAATCACAGATCGTAAGCGATTATTTTCTCCTTTCAGTTATATGGTGGAAATCATCAAGTAATGGCGGAGATGACGAAAATATTAAAATCACTGTCGACAGTATAGATATCAATTATAAAA
The DNA here is from genome assembly GCA_905199285.1 of uncultured Ruminococcus sp. Lineage (GTDB taxonomy): Bacteria > Bacillota > Clostridia > Oscillospirales > Ruminococcaceae > Ruminococcus. Next base: position 892 of record CAJKFZ010000287.1, on the reverse strand, counting down.
ATGAAGCAACTATCCCCTCTTCAAACGGTTCTCTTATAGCGCACAGCAGCTTTGCTGATATTTTTGAAAATAATATTCCGGAAGTTCTGAATAACACCGGCTCGTTTTATCTTGTTGTCAACAGTAATAATCGTCTTTTATCGATCAATGATGGCAATCTTATGAACCCTTTAGAAAATTCCGAAGCAAGAGGATATGCCCAAACCATTCTTAACTCGGATAAGAAAAATGGAAAAATCACTAAGGACAAAACTGCTTACAGCTACAGCATTCATCAGGAAGACGGAATGAAAATCATAATCTTTATTAACGACAGCTTCACTCATACGGCAAACGGTAATCTTCTTAAAATTTCAATTCTTGTCGGAGGAGTTATTTTCTTTATCCTCTTTGTGTTTATCGTTATCGTTTCAGGATATGTTATAAAGCCTGTCGCTGACAGTATGGAACGGCAGAAGCAGTTTATCTCGGATGCAAGCCACGAGCTTAAAACTCCAATTACTGTTATCTCCACTACTATTGATATTATCGGAAATAAAAACGGTAAAGACCGCTGGACTGAATGTATCAAAGAACAGGCTGTTAAAATGCAAAGGCTTGTTAAAGAGCTTCTCGATCTCTCTAAGCTGCTTGAAGTTAATACAGCTCGCTCCGGTTTTAAAATCAACGATATAAGCAATACTGTAAATAATTCTCTCCTTTATTTCGAGAGCCTGCTGTTTGAAAGTGGAAAAACTCTTGAACAGGATATTGAAGAAAATATCAGGCTTAACTGCGATGAAAATAAAATTTCTCAGCTTGTCGGAATCCTTATGGATAATGCTCTGAAATATTCTGATGAGAAGAGCAAAATCTGTTTCAGTCTTAAAAAGAATGGTGATTATGCCGTTAT
>CAJKFZ010000286.1 GCA_905199285.1 uncultured Ruminococcus sp. | reverse complement strand
GCCGGAAGTCCAAAAAACCTCGAAATATACTAACAGCGCTGCCTTTACCATTCCGTTGACCTCAATGCATAAAAAAAAGCCCAGGACTTCCCCGGGCTTAAATTCATTCCGACGTATCATCGTCCCCACGCAGCCTGCGCAGTATATCAGCGCCGCTCGTGTCCTCAGGCTCTATGTCACGGCTGAGCCTGAAAGTCAGCATATCCGGAGCAGAAATGGCCTCCTCCCTGTTGGTTACACTGCCGGACTGCCGGTCGGTTATCTTTATGTGCGGAAACAGGTTGAATATCACAACTATGCGGTTTGGATAAACCACAACATCGTGAATGTATGTATCCACGAGCTGCTTCGCATTGGCGAGCGTTCCGTCCGTCAGTGCCCTGCGTATTTCGGAAAAGGCGCATTTCAGTTCCTTTTCGGTGACACGATTCTCTGAAAGCAGCTTGGTTAGGGCAGTGATGTCCTTTTCCAGCGCCGCTTTCTGTTTTTCCAGGTCGGACAGCTTCTTTTTGAGCGAAACCGAGCCGACATCTATCAGCAGTTCAACTGTGCGGTTGATCCTCTGCTCCACCTCCCTCAGACTGCTCTGACACTGCGCCAGCCGCTGTGCTGAAGAGCCGACACGGTTGTTAAGATACTGATTGTAGCTTTCCGTTAATTTCGGAACCATGCCATCGGTAAAGACATACTCAGCCAGCTTCCCCAGCACAAAGCTCTCGATAACCGAGCGGTTGACCTGCGGATTGCTGCACCGCTCGTCCTTGGCATGATTGCGGCTGTTACAGAAGTACGAGTAGGACGATACCCTTGCCGTTTGTCTTTCTCTCCCCGCAGTAGGCTCTGCCGCACAAACCGCAGTGGATCTTGCCGCTCAGCAGGTATACTTCCTTCGGGTGAGCCTGGTTGCTTATCCGGCGGCGCTTCATTCTTTCCTGGATACGGTTGAACTGTTCACGGTCTATCAGCGGCGGGTATACGTCGTCACGCACTATCCACTCGGATTTGTCCTTGAACTTGCGGCTGTTGTTCGCAACGGACTGCGAAACTCGCCTGTTGTAAACGCATATACCGATGTATTTCTCGTTCCTGAGTATATCGTGTACGCTGGTGCTGGTGAACGTCTTTCCCATCTTGGTGCGGAATCCACGGGATTTCAGCTCTGCGAGTATATCGGGATATTTCTTCCCTTCGTCTGCCATGCTGAAAATCAGCCGGACAGCGTTCGCCTCATTTTCGTCTATCTTTATCTTCATGGTTTCCGGGTCAACACGGTAGCCAAGCGGCGGCATTCCTCCAGTATGCTTGCCGTTATAGGCATTCTCTTTCAGCCCTTTCATGGTCTCTCTGGCGAGGTTGCGGGAATAGTATTCATTCATGCCCTCAATGACGGACTGGAGAATAACGCTTTCCGGTGAGTCGTCGAGATTTTCAATAACAGACCGCACCGTGACCCCGTGCTTTTTCAGCTCGTGCCGATAATACGCCGAGTCGTAACGGTCACGGGAGAACCGGTCGAGCTTATGTACAAGAACGACCTGAAACCTTCCGGATTTTGCGTCAGATATCATCTGCTGAAACTCCGGGCGCTGGTCAGAACGAGCGGAGTACGCCCTGTCAACGTACTCCGCAACTATCTCAATACCGTTCCTGGCAGCGAAATCCGATATAGCCCGCTGCTGTGCGTCGATACTCTCCTCACGCTGGTTATCAGAAGAGAATCGGGCGTATGACACAGCTTTAAGCGGTGTGCTTGGCTGGTTCGGCATCAATCTTATGATCAAGGCACTTGAAGATCATGCTTACAGCCTGGCTGGGGAAACAGTGGAGGATCACAAAAGAAAGTGTCGCAAAATATATCCGGCGAATGGAATAATATATCAAAAGCAAGGGTAACGGCAAGAAATAAGTTACTTACGAAATTTGTGTATAAATACGCATTTTTGTCGAAAGAAAATCATCCATGTATATTGACTTCTGACCACGGGCATGATATAATAGAATCGATATAATTGTATCAATACGCATTTTTGTCGAAAGAGGTGTAAGCGATGATAGAACGCAAGAAGTACCTTGACAAGCTTATCAGCCGAAAAAATAACGGCATGGTAAAGGTAATAACCGGAATACGCCGCTGCGGTAAATCCTACCTGCTGTTCAATATTTACAAGGATCATCTGAAATCGCAGGGCATAAGCGACGATCAGATCGTTGAACTGGCACTTGATGAAATCGAAAATATCCGGTACAGAAATCCGATTGAACTGGGAGAGTACCTCAGTCAGAAAACCTCCGACGACAGCAAGAATTATTATGTGTTCCTTGACGAAATTCAAAAAGTCGTACCGGTGCAAAATCCATATATCGAAAACGCCGAAGATAAAATCAGCTTTGTTGACGTAGTTCTCGGGCTTATGAAGCACGATAACATTGACGTTTATGTGACCGGCAGTAATTCAAGAATGCTGTCCTCAGATATATTGACAGAATTCCGTGGCAGAGGCGATGAAATACGAGTCTATCCGCTGTCGTTCAGCGAGTTCTATAACGCATACGACGGTGACAGGCATAACGCATGGCAGGAGTACTTCACATATGGCGGAATGCCGTTTATTATGCGGAAAAAGACCCATGAGGAAAAAGCGCAGTATCTACAGAATCTGTTCGACAAAATCTACATCAGCGATATTGTCGAGCGGAACAAGATACTTCACGAGAAATCCGTACTTGACGAACTGCTGAATATAATCTCATCTTCGATAGGTTCGCTGACTAACCCGAGCAATATTGCAAAAACGTTCCACAGCGTCCGTCAGATCGATATTGATTCCGCAACGGTAGCGAGATACCTCGACTTCTTCATTGATTCTTTCATGATTTCAAAGGCGGAGCGCTATGATGTCAAGGGCAGAAAATACATTGGCTCGCCGCTCAAATACTATTTCAGCGATGTGGGACTTCGCAATGCACGGCTGAATTTCCGCCAGCAGGAGGAAAACCACATCATGGAGAACATCATTTACAACGAGCTGCAATATCGTGATTTCAACGTTGATGTGGGCGTTGTGGAATACAACCACCGGGACGAATCCGGAAAGAGCGTCCGCTCCAGGCTCGAAATAGACTTTGTTGCAAGTAAAGGCAGCAAGAAATACTATGTGCAGTCGGCGCTTTCCGTTTCCGATGAAGAGAAGCGCCTGCAGGAAACTAACTCGCTGTACCGTGTGGCAGACTCGTTCAAAAAGATAGTTGTTGTTAAGGACAGGATCATTCCGTGGCATGATGAAAAGGGTGTGCTGTATATAGGTATCGAGCAGTTCTTGCTTGATGAAACGTCCATGGATTTATAAAACGAATTGGGAATTTACTATGAATAAGATCA
>CAJKFZ010000285.1 GCA_905199285.1 uncultured Ruminococcus sp. | reverse complement strand
AGGACAGAAGCGCAAGGTATGAATCCTAATAAAATTTCTCGCAATTAAATCAAAGTTTAAAAATAAGGGCAGCATCACACAATTTTTGTGTACGATGCTGCCCTTAATGTATCAGTCCTGTTAACGCTTGATGGCGGTGCAAACAGTTTTGCAGTGTATAATAGATTAGGAGATTTTCACGGAATGGTTTCAAAGTATAGGTAAAAGAATCAATTTCCGTATGAAGTCTGAAAAGCACAGACTTGATCGTGAAAGTGGTTAATGGCAAATAAAAAAGCCTGTATTTCAGAGAGTTCCGCTTAATACAGGCTTTTTATCTATGGTGAGACATGAGGGATTTGAACCCTCGACCCTACGCTTAAAAGGCGTATGCTCTACCGGCTGAGCTAATGTCTCACAACGTATATTATTATACCAGATGAATTATGAAAAGTCAATAGCTTTTTTGAAATTTGTAATAAATGTTATGATTATAAACATATATTTGAATAAATAGTAAAAAATGCTTTTTTTTAAAAAGCGTATTGACTTTTTCAGAAGTTAGTGGTATAATATTAACTGTCGTTAGGAAATGTGCTTGTAGCTCAGCTGGATAGAGTGACTGGCTACGAACCAGTAGGTCGGGGGTTCGAATCCCTCCAGGCACGCCAACGATTAAAGCTCTCCGTTGTGGGGAGCTTTTTTGTGTTTACATAATTTTATCATAGAAAAAGAATAACGTTTTGTACTCGAACCATTGATTTTCTTGTTGAAATATGATATAATTGTGAAAATATAATTTAAGGAGAGTTATTTTATGAAAAAGACTATAGCATTTTTAATGAGTATTATGTGTGCATTCAGTCTGACGGCCTGCGGTGACAAGAATGACGATGAGCGTTCGTCGGAAGCACCCACAAAGTCATCTTTTGAATCTTCGCAAATTGAAAACGATGATAAGCATAAAGAAAGTTATGATACTTCTAATGAGGCTCAACAGATTAATGATAATAAAAATGATGATTCTTCTAAAATTGTTGCGCCATTTGGCGATACTATTTCAGCAGGAAATCACCTTACAACGGCTTTGAAATCAGACGGAACAGTTGTAGCTGTTGGTGATGACTCTGAAGCAGCTTGCAATGTTTCAGACTGGACAGATATAGTCGCTGTTTCAGAGGGAAATGCGCTTACTATAGGCTTGAAATCAGATGGTACAGTTGTTGCTGTTGGTAGAAACAATCAAGGACAATGTAATGTTGCAAATTGGTCAGATATAGTTGCCGTTTCAGCAGGGGATGGACATACCGTAGGCTTGAAGTCAGACGGAACTGTTGTTGCTGTTGGCTGGAATAATTATGGACAGTGTGACGTTTCAGATTGGACAGACATAGTTGCTGTTTCAACTGGAGGTTTTCATACAGTAGGTTTAAAATCTGACGGAACTGTTGTTGCTGTTGGTTATAATGAGTATGGACAGTGTGATGTTTCAAATTTGGTAGAATGGACAGATATAATTGCTATTTCAGCAGGAATGTGGCATACAGTAGGCTTAAAATCGGATGGAACGGTTGTTGCTGTTGGGTGGAATGATAAGGGAGAGTGCGATATTTCAGAATGGACAGATATAGTTGCTGTTTCAGCAGGAGAAGCTTGGCATACAGTGGGCTTGAAATCAGACGGAACTGTTGTTGCTGCTGGTTATAATGGAGATGGACGTTGTGATGTTTCAGACTGGAAAGATGTAATTGCCGTTTCGGCAGGAAAGTTTCATACCGTAGGCTTGAAGTCAGACGGAACACTTGTTGCTGCTGGTGATAATAAATATGGACAATGTGACGTTTCAGACTGGACAGACATACGAATACCACAATGATATTGCAGAAATTTGTTGACTAATGATGTTTTTTGTGGTAGAATAATATATACAAACAATTTTTATTATGACAGGAGGATTCAACTATGAAAAAAAATGCCTTCAAGTATGTCTGGACTGACAAAAAGCGTACATTATTCGGACTTCCTATCTCATTTACAAGATATTATCTCACGGAAACCAAGTTTATAACACGTACCGGTTTTCTTAGTATTGACGAGGATGAAATAGATCTTTATAAAATTACCGATAAAAAGGTTAAATTTCCGTTTTTTCAAAGACTTTTCGGCTGCGGAACTATCATAATTTACAGCAAAGATACTGATACGCCGTCAAAAGAGGTTCATTGTATAAAAAATGTTCGTAGGGTTTCTGAGCTTATCGACAAATATCTCACTATTATGCGTGATAAATACGGTATCCGTGGAAGAGACATGATGGGTTTGAATCACGATCATTGCGATGAATGTGATGACTATAGCGATTATGACGACCAATTTTAAATTCGGGGTGATAAATTAAATGCTCTCGTTTATAACAGAAAAACAATCCTGCTGGGATAGGCTTAAAGCCGAAAAAAGACCGATTTTTATATACGGAATGGGTGACGGCGCACTTAAAATAATGTCGGTTTTCAGGGAACGTGATATAGCCGTTTCGGGAATTTTTGCAAGCGACGACTTCGTTCGTGGACATTCTTTCGAGGGATATCGTGTACACAAGCTCTCTGAAATAGAGGAAATGGTAGACGATTTTGTTGTTGTTCTCGCTTTTGCCGCCGGATATCAGGAGATAGTTGACAAAATCCACGCTATTGCAGCAAAACATCCGCTTTATGTTCCTGATGTACCTGTTGCAGGAGGAGGCCTTTTCACATACGAATACTGTATTCAGAATGCCGAAAAGATACAGCTCGTTTACGATAGTCTTGCGGACGATTATTCACGAAAAGTTTATGCAAATATAATCAATTTCAAAATAAGCGGCAAGATCGAATATCTTTCCGCCGTAACATCCTCTAAGGCTGATATTTACCATAAAATCATCAAGCCGACCTACAGCGAGGTTTATGTAGACCTCGGAGCATATAACGGCGACACTATAAGGGAGCTTCTGGAGTTCACTCACGGTACTTACCACTCCATTTACGCTCTTGAACCCGACAAAAAGAACTTCAAAAAGCTTGCTAAATTTGTTGACGGCATGAAGCATGTTTATGCCTATAATGCGGCAGCTTGGTGTACCGATACATCGCTTCCGTTTTCAGCAAAGGCTGGAAGGCAGTCGGCTATAAATGCGTCTTCCGATAATTTCGTTGCGGCTCGTTCTGTTGACAGCATTCTCGAAAAGAAGTACGCTACGATAATAAAAATGGACGTTGAGGGCTTTGAACGTGAAGCAATATGGGGTGCGTCTCAGACTATCTCGCATTATTCTCCTAAACTTATGGTTGCTCTTTATCATCGTAACGAAGATATTTTCGAGATTCCGCTACTGATAAAATCGCTGAATCCGAATTATAAGCTTTATATCAGACATCAGCTTTATATTCCTGCTTGGGAAACTAAT
>CAJKFZ010000284.1 GCA_905199285.1 uncultured Ruminococcus sp. | reverse complement strand
ATAGTAACCTCTGCTGTCAGAATGGAGTTTAAACTTATGGATAAACAAATCACAGAAATTATCGAAAAATCTATCAGAGAAGGACAAAATATAGGTTCAAGCTGTATGATTCTTAAAGAAGGCAAAGAATTATACTTCAAAGCTTTTGGATATGCCGATAATGAAGCCGGAAAGCCTTTAAAGCGTGACTCTATTTTCAGACTTTTTTCCCTCACAAAGCCTGTTACCTCTGCCGCTGTAATGCTTCTTATCGACCAAAATATCCTCTCGCCCGAAAGTAAACTTTCTGATTTTTTTCCTGAATTTTCAGAGATGCAATGCCTTGATAACGAAGGAAATGTTGTTCCGTGTAAAACTAATATCACTATATCGCATCTGCTTACTATGACATCCGGACTTCCCTATGCAAACTGGGGCAATCCTTCCTATAACGCTGCCGCAAAGCTTTTTGATGAAATAATAGAGAGACAAAACGCTCACACTGACATTACAACAGAAGAATTTTGCCGTAAAGCCGCTGAAATTCCTCTGCTTTTTGAACCTTCAACAAAGTGGGAATACGGTATTTCAGCCGATATTCTCGGCGGAGTTATCGAAAAGGCTTCCGGTATGAAATTGAGTCAATTCCTTGAAAAAAATTTCTTTGAACCGCTGAAAATGACAGATACCGGATTTTACGTTCCGAAAGAGAAACTTGATCGTTTTACTGCTCTTTATTCCTGGAAAAACGATAAGCTTGAACGTAATTACGACAATCATCTTGGTCTTACTGACTATACAGCTCCTCCTGCTTTCGAATCCGGCGGCGCAGGCTTGGTCTCAACTATAGGGGACTATTCCAAATTCGCTTCAATGCTCGCTAACGGCGGTGTATATGAGGGAAAAAGATACTTAAGCGAGGAAGCTTTCCGCTATATGACAGCTCCTAAGCTTAGCCCTGCACAACATTCTTATTTATGGGATAAGCTTTCCGGATACAGCTATGGCGCTCTTATGCGTATTATGGTGAATAAAGAAGCTTCATCCGTTAAAACTTGTAACGGAGAATTCGGATGGGACGGCTGGACCGGTACATATTTCTGTGCGGACGCAAAAAATAAAATCGCAGTTCTCTATTTTACTCAAATCTGCGGCGCCGGAACAACGTATCAGGCGTCAGAAATAAGCAGAATAGCTTACGAGAATTTCGCTGAAAAAAATTAACGATTCCTACTCATACGGCATAAAATATTATGAGATCATTCTCAAATCCATTGAAAGGAATGTTTTTATGCCAAAGGTATTTTTAAGTCCTTCTACGCAGGAGTGGAACGAATACGCCACAAGCGGAAATGAAGAACTTTATATGAATCTCCTTGCTGACAGAATGGAACCTTATCTGCGATCTTCCGGAATAAAATATGTACGCAACGATCCGGAACGCAATGTAAACGGAGCTATTCAGGATTCAAATGCTGGTTATTATGACGTTCATCTTGCCTTACATTCAAACGCTGCTCCGGAAAATCTTTCGGGAAAGCTGAGAGGAATCATTATTTATTTTGCTCCGAACAGCGCCGACAGCGAGAAGCTTGCAAATATTATTGCAAATAATCTTAAAGCAATATACCCTCTGCCTGATAAGGTAAGAGCAGCTCCTACAAACTCTCTCGGAGAAGTTTTAAGAACCAAAGCGGTTGCCGTTCTCTGCGAAATAGGCTATCATGACAACTATGCCGATGAAGCATGGCTGAAAAATAATCTTGAACTTATTGCAAAGAATATCGTCCGCTCACTCTGCGATTATTTTGGAATACCGTTCATTTCCGCCGGAGCTATCCGATGGGGAACTGTTGTTACTGACGGAAGCAATCTTAATATAAGAAGTTATCCGTCTATGTCCGGAGCAATAATCGGTTCAATACCAAACGGAGCCACTGTTATGGTAAATGGAGAAACAAACGGCTGGTATGTTGTAAGCTATAACGAAATTGTTGGATATTCAAGCAGTGAATTTATTGAACTATAGAAATAAAATCTGCATATAAAATCAGGGCTGTTGTACTTCATGTACAGCAGCCCGTTTGTTTACTCAGCTTTTTTATTCTTTTTCTTATTCTTATTTTTATCCATTTTCGGAACAGCATAGATCGGTTTAAGAGGTTTCGCCTTACTCTTGAAAACTATCCATGAGTAAACACATATAACAATATAAATAACGCAAAGAATTATAGAAATTTTAAGTGCGTTTTTAAACCACACCGATTTGCCGAATCGTTTTGCCGCTTCAAAATTATATTTTGATCTGGAACGATTTACGTCGGAAACTGCAACAAGCTCTACTGTTCCAAGCTGTTCTCCGGAATATTCAAGAGTTACCTCGCCGAGCAGATCGCCCTTTTTAACCGGAGCCTGAAGTATATCTTTATACCATATTATCTTATCTTTTTTAATTAGCGAGGTATCTATCTCATCGTACCATAGAATTGTAAATTCATCTTTAGGACGTGCAAGAACATAATCGTTTCCGTCAGCAAGAGTTACCGAAAGTTCGCCAAGTTCTGCGGTATCTGCCAGTACTGTCTGATATGAAAAATGATTGAATCCCCAGTTTAAAAGAGAAGTTGCATCCTCAATATGATAAAACTTAACCTCTCCATCTGCGTCATTAAACGGAGCTTTCATCAAAACCGCAAGATAATTGTTTCCGTCTTTGCTTGCAAGGGTTATGATGTTTCTTCCGGCAGCTGTAAGATTTGCCGTTTTAATACCCTTTGCTCCCATGTAATAATGAGCACTGTCAGGATCCATCATAACATTGCTGTGTTTCCAAATCCAGTTTTCCATATGCTCATGCCGCTCCGGATTCGGAACAGACGGAGTATAGGTATACGTTGTTGCGATGTTCTCAAAAAGCGGAACTGTCAGTGCATATTGTGTAAGAACCGCCATATCACGGGCTGTTGTATACTGATTCGTATCATACATACCGGTTGGATTTGTAAAATTTGTCGAGTTCATACCGAGTGCGGCAGCTTTCTCGTTCATTTTTGAAACAAATGCCGCAACATTGTCTCCACCTGCATAGTAAGCAAGCATTTCTGCGGCTTCGACAGAGGATGTAAGCATCATGCAGTAAAGCAGATCGGTAACAGTAAGAACGTCGCCGTCCAGCAAGTCGCAGTCCGGAAGATCGTCGCTGTAGCCGTTCTCGTTAAGAGTCTCATAAATATGCATATAGATATCCGGATCAAGCGTTAATTCTTTGTTAAGATCATCGCATTCTTCAAGAACAACAACAGCCGTCATAATATTAACAAGCGGACCCGGCATCTGTTTCACATCTGCATTTTTTTCATGGACGACCGTATCGCAGTCAAGATTTATCAGCATCGCTGATTCGCTTTTTATCGGATTTTTAAGCGGAAAGTTGACCGCTTTTGCTTTTGGTAT
>CAJKFZ010000283.1 GCA_905199285.1 uncultured Ruminococcus sp. | reverse complement strand
ATACTTAAATTCCTTTCTTCTGAGCATAAAAAATGCCATACGGCTGTGTGGCGATCAGAGCTTCAAGCATATATGGTTTACATTTTTCTTCAATTTTCTTTTTTATCCATGCAGGAGGTTCAGGAACATCGTTCAGTTCACCTGCAAACTCACCGAAGATTATCGGAGCAGCACAATTGTACATCTGAGCACATACTATCGGATCACTTGAACTACCAAGATAAATTCGCTTATCGTTTAGTCCTATTCTTGCAATATATTTTTTGATGCTTTTATCAAAGGTAATACCTCTTAATCCAGTTTCGGAACTTCTGATGATACTTGTATTCATGTTGTTCTGCTGTGTTGTTACAATGCGAAGGTTAGATTTTCTGCAGTCACTGCGATTACGGTTGATATGATCAATGTACACCATAGGCTGTGGAAAAAATTTCATAACGTAGTTATGGAGTCTATGAGAAGGTGCATTTTTTTCAGAAGAAATGATATACCTGTCCTTACCCATGTGCCAGTATATTTCAGATACACGTTCCACATCTTCAGTGTCAATAACAAATTTTTCACCGTTGGGAAGAATCCCATATGCGGCATTACCATTAATTGAAAAATGATAATCAGGAGTACATTTCTGACATGGCTTTCCTTTTCTCAAACGAATTTCGCTGTGGTTCTTTTCAGAAATATTTCCACAAAGCAAACATCTGCAATTATACCTGTTCTCCATTATTACTGCATCATATCTCACGGACACAACTTCCCAATTATTCAGAATATCGCCAACAGATAATTTTGGAGGACGTGGAGGAGTATTATTCCTTGCACATTCAGCACAACGTGGGGAAGCTCTTAAAAGAGTAGCTCTGCTGCAGATATACTCTTTGTTACAATCGCACCTAACTTTATATTGCCGGTGTCCGAATTTTCCTCTTTCGTATTCTTCCAGAACAAACAGAGTCCCAAGCTTATCACCAATATTGATTTTTATTTTCTGAGGCTTTGCCATGATTACCTCACTTCCTGCTTCGGAGCAGCTGCTCCATCATATCAAATTCACCTATAAGCGAAACTTCTTCAGAGCAATTCTCACGAACAATCTGATAGATCTGCGCCCATATTTGCTGTGCCTGTTTCATAAAACTCTGACTCATTGCAACAAACGGACTCTGTATCGGTGAATTGGAGACCGTGGGGTGTTTTCCGAGAAGTCCGTATGCAGTGATAGCCTCTTCGCACTGAATCCATCGGGCAACTGACATGGCATACTGCTCAATGGTTGCGGGAGAAACAAGTCTTTCACACTTGAATCCTTTCAGCCACAGCCAAGTATCTCTGTAAATCTTATCAGCACCGAGAGGCTTTCCGTCACGCTGCTTTGCAGAAAGAATTTCACTCGGCTTTGGCATATCCTCACCGAGCAAGTCAGGTAAATCATCTGGAACTTTTATCTGCGTCAAAGCTCTTCCACCTGGATTTCCGGAAGCAATTTTATCTGATAAAGCCTTCTTCGGTCGTCCTGCACCCGGTCTTGCTCCACCACGATTCGTACCGTCTTTCGCCATGCTTTCACCTCCTGCAAAAATTTCAAACAAAAAATCAATCGGGCATAAAAAATCCTGACATTGCTGTCAGGAAAATAACGTAATACTGGAATTATTTGATTTTAGTCATATACCCCCTTAGAAATCGCCTTGAAAAAGCGTGAGAGGGAGCCCCGGTAGATTTTTATTCCGATTTTTAGGGATTTTTACGCCCCCTGGGGTCAGTAGCTGTACTCAGGATTCTTGTCCTCAGTCCATGTCTTCTTATCGTGACAAGGTTTGCAGAGTGCCTGAAAATTACTCTCGTCCCACATCAGTTCCGGACGATTACGGTGGGGAATGATGTGGTCTGTTACCGTAGCCTTGGTATATCTTCCATTTGCAAGACAGCGTACACAAAGCGGATGATTTCGGAGATACTGCTGTGATAGTTTTCTCCATTTGCTGTTGTAGCCACGGCTTTCTGCCGAAGGTCTGTCGGGGTGGAGAGGTTTATGCTCCTCGCAGTACTTACCCTCTGTCAGATTGGGACAGCCGGGATGACTGCAGGGCTTCTTACTCTTCCTCGGCATAGCAGTCACAATCCTCACAAACATCAGTCACTTCAACATGAATCTTTTTCAGGGCTTTCTTGTGCTGTTCCTTTACCCATTCAACCGTGTCGTTCAGCTCGTCAGCAATGGCAGTCCATGTTGCCGCATAGAAATAACGCAGACGTAGAATCTCACGCTGATCGGCATTGTCGTTATCCATGATGATTTCTTCAAGATTACGCTTCATGCGGATAGAATCAATCAGGTCACTCCAGGCAGCCTCGACTATTTCATGCACTTCATCTTCATCAATTTCCATCGCCATAGACTTCCAATCATGATAAATAACCATTTGCTCTTTGATACGGCTGTTCAGACCGAGACCGTTTCTCATTACTTTCTTTGCAAGCATAACGCTCCTCCTTCGAGTATGAAAATAGCCTCTGCAGATTTCTCTGCAAAGGCTATTCGTAAATTTTCATGATATTATTATATCACGTCTGCAAGGATATTTCGTCCATGATATTACTCATGCTTTTCCATAGAGAAGCAGGGTCAGGTGATTCACTGCACGATTTTTCTTGTTATATGCTGAAGAACGTTCAATGTGAAAATGGTCGCAGATATTGTAGACAGCGTCAATCTGCCTATCCTCCTCTTCCCAATAAAACTGCTCCAGCACATAGCGTTCATCTTCAGAAAGTGTATCCCACGCAGGCTGAAACCACTCCATATATTCCTTTGCCTGGCGGCAACGCTCACGCAGAACATCAATCTCGTCAATCGCAGAAGCAAGACGGATTTCGCCGGACTGCGGATTGAAACTACCATGCGGCATATCCGTAAATTCAGGACTGCTGATAGATGCCATGTTATCATGAATATCGGCAATCTCCTCATCAGTATGTTCCAGTATGTATTTCATACTGCTGTAGTCCTTGAGAGCATTGATTGCCGCACTCCTTTTGTCCAAATACTGCCAGATTACACTCATTTCTGTTTTACCTCCTCTATTACTTCCTTTACCTCATTAACAGACCTGACAACCACAGCTTTTCCACCACACTTTTGTATTTTGTTGATAACTGAATCCTGCAAAGCCGTAGTTTTGCCTTTTTCCGTCTTGACTTCAAAAGCTACGAATTTTCCACGATAACAGCAAATAATATCTGGATTTCCTGCCGTTCCGTACATACCGCCATGCTCTTTCCAGCAAAAACAATCCGGCATAGTTTTCAGATATTTCAAAATTGCTCTTACAATATCCGATTCTTTCATTTTGATCCTCCTTACAAGTTTGACAGCTTATTTTACATTATTACTATTTCTCTCTAAAAACAGATACATATATGTATGTGTATAATATAT
>CAJKFZ010000282.1 GCA_905199285.1 uncultured Ruminococcus sp. | reverse complement strand
GCGGCTTCCGATACCCTCGGGAGATATGGATTTATGATTGATATTGCACGGAATGCAGACCTCTCCCTTTGCAACAAGGCAGCGAAGTTCTTCCGGAGACATGTATTCTTTTTCGGCTACTATTTTCATTTCAGGAGTAATGATCCCTTTTTTGGCAGCCTCCATCTGTGTACTGTAATTTCTCATAATTTTATTCCTTTCAATTAATTTTTATAATTGCTGTTAAAATCAAACGTATGGTCAAGCGGACCGTTTCCTTTTCCAAGATCAAGCATACTTGCAAGCGCTCCGGATATATACTCCTTTGCTCTGCTTATGGAGTTTTCAAGAGAATATCCCTTTGCAAGATTTGCGGCGACTGCGCTGGAAAGAGTACATCCTGTTCCGTGAGTGTTCGGATTGTCTATACGTTTTCCTGTAAACCATTTATATGAACCGTTGGTTTCAAAAAGCAGATCGTTAGCATCGTTTATACTATGTCCTCCTTTGCAGAGGACGCAGCAGCCATATCTTTTGCTGATTATTTCTGAAGCCGATATCATATCATTGCTGTCCGAAATTTTCATGTCCGAAAGCAGTTCAGCTTCCGGTATATTGGGAGTGACCAGAATCGACATCGGAAAAAGCTTTGCTTTTAACGCTTCATAAGCTTCTGTACTGCTCAGGCTTGAACCGCTTGTTGCAACTGCAACAGGATCGACAACAATATTTTCTGCTTGATAGAATTCAAGTCTTTCCGCAATAACTTCGATAAGCTCCGGCGAAGAAACCATTCCGATTTTTACTGCATCAGGACGTATATCTTCAAAAACTGCATCTATCTGCTGTTTTAGAAATTCCGGAGCAACTTCGCTGATTGCTCGGACTCCCATTGTGTTCTGCGCTGTAAGGGCGGTTATAGCGCTTTGTGCAAAAACTCCGTTCAAAGTCATTGTTTTTATGTCCGCCTGAATCCCTGCACCGCCGGACGAATCGCTTCCGGCAATTGTTAATGCTGTTTTCATAATTTTCTCCTAATCACGCAGAAAGCCTGTAAGCGAATCTGACGGTGAAGCTCCTCTTGTGAGAACTCTTCCAAGTCCGGCAAGATAAGCTTTTCTTCCAGCTTCAACTGCCTGACGGAATGCTTCTGCCATGGCTGGAAGATCGCCTGCTGTAGCAAGAGCAGTGTTGGACATTATAGCAGCTGCGCCCATTTCCATTGCTTCACAAGCCTGTGACGGACGACCGATACCGGCGTCTACAATAATGGGAAGGTCTATTTCGTCTATCAGAATCTGAATGAAATCCTTGGTTGAAAGTCCCTTATTAGAGCCAATCGGCGATGCAAGTGGCATTACTGAAGCAGCTCCCGCATTAACAAGATCACGGGCTGCATTGAGATCCGGATACATATAGGGCATTACAACAAATCCTTCTTTGGCGAGGATTTCTGTAGCTTTAATAGTTTCCTGATTATCAGGAAGAAGGTATTTTGAGTCTCTCATTATCTCGATTTTTACAAAATCTCCGCATCCGAGTTCTCTTGCAAGACGAGCGATACGAACTGCTTCATCAGCATTTCTTGCTCCGGATGTATTGGGCAGAAGAGTTACTCCTTCGGGTATATAATCAAGAATATTTTCGTTCTCTTTTGAGTTGGTGCGGCGGACTGCAAGAGTGATGATTTCTGCCCCGGCATATTTGACCGCAGCTTCAATGAGCTTCATAGAATATTTTCCCGAACCCAAAATAAAACGTGAGTTAAATTCCCGTCCGCCTAAAATAAGTTTGTCATCATTTTTATTCATTTAAAAACCTCCCTAAATATTTTCCGTTATAATTTTTATTGCCATAAGAGCCTCGTGAGCAGCACAAACCATAACTCTTGCGGAAACAAGACTTCCTGCGTCATCAACGTCGCTCGATTCATCACCGCAAACAAAAAAATGATTTGTGATCTTTCTTGTTTTAATAAGGTTTGCCGAACCAATTCCAGCCATTCCGGAACCTGAAATAAGATACTTTTCCGGAAGCTTTTCAAGAATACAGTTTACCAGCATAGCTTTTTGTTCAGCTGCATCAAATGCTTCGCAGATAACATCGTCATTTTTTAAAAGATCCGGAATATTTTCTTCCGTTAGTTTGACGCAATGAGGCATTATTTCGCAGTACGGTGCAATTCTTGAAAGCGTATCGGCAAGAGCTTTTGTTTTGAATTCGCCAAGCTGATCGGCAAAATACTGCTGACGGTTGAGATTTGAGATATCTACTTTATCAAAGTCGATAATATGAAGTCTGCCTATACCGGCTCTTGCAAGAGATATTGCAATATTAGAGCCAAGTCCGCCAAGTCCGCAGACTGCCGCAGATGCCTTCGCTATTTTTTTCTGAAAATCTGAACCGTGACGATCTTCAAGTGCATGATACATTTCCTCTTTAGTTGGGATATTAACGTTCATCAGCCTCCTCCAACGAATCGAACGACTTCAACCGAATCGCCGTCTTTCAGGATTATTTCATCGTATGTGCTTTTCGGAACGATTTCTTCATTCAGCTCGACTGCAACACGACCGCTCATACAGTTCATTTCATCAAGCAGTGCCGCAATATTTTTTCCTGCAGCATCAATCATTTCACCGTTTACCTTAACCACAAAAACACCTCCAATAACAAAAAGGAACTGCCGCAGCAGTTCCCTGATAATACATTACATAATATCTATCGGCTTCCCTACGTTGGCATTATCCAAATCAGGTTTCAGAATCCGTTTAATATACAGATTCCCAAGGTCGAAGGTTTCGCTACCTTCCTCTCAGCCTGTAACACAAGCTCCCTATTTATAAATTATACCACTCCTTTTAATGAATTTCAAGAGGTTTTTATATTTTTTTCAGGACAGCAGCATTTACTTTTATTAAAGATTATAAAGTAGACGCTGTCCCCTATGTCGGCAAGCCGACACATCCCCCTAATGTGGAAAATCAAAGGCGCAATATCTGCTTGATAAGCATAACAAAAAGTAAATACTGTTACACTAATTTTATTTTGAAAAATACTTGACAAGACTACGTCGGTGTGATATAATGATTTTAATCTTCAGGGCAGGGTGAAATTCCCTACTGGCAGTAAAGCCTGCGACCCTCAGTATGAGGCTGATTCGGTGAAATTCCGAAGCCAACGGTTATTCGCTGTTTAAAGCGGATAGTCTGTGTTTCATTTTTGAGATTCAGTTAAAGTCCGGATGAAAGAAGATAGATCTGTGATTACATTTTTTATGTAAAAAGGATTTTCTGCCCCGATTTTTCGGGGCTTTTTGAAATATCAATTTTCTTAATATTATCTCTTTGAGAACTGAGGAGCACGACGAGCTGCCTTTAAACCGTACTTCTTTCTTTCCTTCATTCTTGGATCTCTTGTTAAGAAACCAGCCTTCTTAAGTGATGGACGATATTCGTCTG
>CAJKFZ010000281.1 GCA_905199285.1 uncultured Ruminococcus sp. | reverse complement strand
CTATTTACCGTTTGGATGTAAAAAATGCATTTCAGAGCCGTTTTTTTTCAGAAAAGTGTTGACATTTTATGAATAAAATGATATACTATAATCACAAGGAAAGGGGAAAGGGTTAGAAATCAGCGGATTGCTTATGACTTAAATGTGAACGGAATCCGAATCGTAATGATTCGGAAAGATACATAAAGTCCGACGGCTGCGCTGAGAAGAATATTCCTTGAACCATATTAATGATGTGCATGAACGACTGCACAATATTATTTTTATAAGGAGGTTTTTTCTATGAAAAAAACTAAAAAGGGTTTTACTCTTATTGAGCTCATCGTTGTTATCGCTATTATCGGTGTTCTCGCTGCAATTCTCGTACCTGCTATGCTCGGTTATGTAAAGAAGTCTAAGATCACTTCTGCTGACTCAGCTTCTTCTACACTTCAGAAGGCTATTACTTCAGCTCTCTCTGATTGTGAAAACGTTGATGGTCTTGACATTTCATGGACTGGTTGGTATGATATCGCTGATTTAAAGGCTGACACTCCTGCAAAAATTACCACTGAAAATTTCAAGAAGTATGTAAAGAACTACTTCTCTGATATCGGTAAGTGTAAGCAGGCTTCTGCATATGTTGATCTTGGTGTTTGCAGCGGAGCTATTGTATCAACTGACGGAGTTTACTATGGAACATATCCGGGCGGTCTTGTTTCTTCTGATGAGTATAAGTCAGGCAGTGAAAAGCCTACGCTTGACTCTTGCAAGACAAAGGTTGAAAATAAAATTAAGTCCACATGATTTAAGTTTTAAGTGTAATAAAACCTCTCTCTCTTTTGAGAGAGGTTTTTTTATAAGGAAATTACTGTTATGAATAAAAATAAGATTATTAAAGGCGGAATTTGCGTACTTTGCGGAATTGCCGTCGGTGTTGGAACAACTTTATTTGCCGTTAACAAAAAGTTGAAATTCTATAAAGAATATGGTGTTCTTGATGAAGTGAAAGAAGTCCTTGACGAAAAGAAAATTGCTCTTCCTGATAGCCTTGATGATGAAACGGCGGTTGTAAACGGCTATTTATCCCTTTATGACGATAAGTATACTTTTTATTATAAGCCGATTGATTCGTCGGAAAGCAGTGAATCGGATGCCGAGGAGACTATGACGGCAGAGATGATGAACGGAAATATTCTTTACGTCGATATAAGATATTTTGATTATGATGTCAATTTGCGTTTCGGCGGTGAATATTGGGAGCTTGCCAAGATTGCTAAGGGGATTATTTTCGATCTTCGTGATAACGGCGGCGGAGAATCAGGGGCGAGCTTTAATCTTGCTGACAGATTCCTCACGGAGGGCTATGAAACGGAGTATTACAAGGACGGTACGGATTATACAAAGGGTATGACCAATTCCGGCGATGAACTCGATGTTCCGATAGTCATACTTGTAAATGGGAAAACTGCCAGTGCGTCCGAGGAGATGACTGCTCTTTTGAAACAGTTCGGCAAGGATGTTACAATAGTCGGCGAAACGACCTTTGGCAAGGGTATTTTTCAGAATGAGGAGTATCTGAGCAACAACGGAATTCTGCGGTATACCTACGGTTACTACACTATCGGTGACTGGGAATGCTATCAGGGAACGGGAATAAAGCCGGATATTGAAATCGAAATGGATAGCTCGCTTCGGGGAACGGTAAGCGATGTCCAGCTTAAAAAAGCTCTTGAAATTCTTAGCTGAATGCACAATAGTTTTGTATGAAATTTGTACGATAAAACATAAACTTTTTGTTGACAAATTGTGAATTGTTTGGTATAATATATGTAGGAATAATGTCTCAGGAGGCGGTTTTATGAAAAATAAAAAAGGTTTTACTTTAATGGAACTTGTTATAGTTATTGCAATTATTGGAATTTTGGCGGCTATTCTGATACCTACATGGCATTATTTTATTATGCAGGGAAGAATAAAAACGCAGAATAATAACTCAAGAGTGATTTTTAATGCCGCACAGACTGAGTGTATAAGATATAAATTCAAGGACCGTGAGCTTAACGGCGATATTGCAAGACAGCAGGATATTATTAATTCTCCAAGCGAAACCGCAGAAGCAAAAGCTGATGCGCAGGCGAAAATTCTCGCAAATCAGGCTAAGCTTTATATTGATTCCGATTTTTATTTTTACTGGGACGGCGAAAATGGCTATGCATGCGATGTGAATTGTAGTAAAATTACTACTAAAGCTGATGATTTGAATGCGGCATTCACAAATGCTTTGAACAGAACTATGGACACTCCGGATAGGGTAGTGTATAAAATTCATATTAAGGATTATAAGGTTCAGTCAGTTGTCTGCGCACGTAACGAGAACGATCAATCTATCGGTTCATATCCGGTTCAGAGACATGAACGAAGCAGTGAAAAAATTAAGAGTTTTAATATGAGCAACGCTGAACTTTCAGAAGATGCTCCTGAAGCAGCAACATAATATTCTAAATAAAACACCGTCTGAAAAGGCGGTGTTTTTATATTGCCGTTTTCCAAGTTATTTCTCACCTTTAACACGCTTCAGATGCTTAATGACGTAATCACAGCACTGAATTACTAATTGATTGAATGAGATATTATTTTTTTCTGCCAATTCTTCGAGTCTTTCGATAAGTGGGGTAGGTATACGAATTGTTTTGCTTGAGGCAGACGGTTTCTTTATTTCAAACAATTTTATCACTCCTTGAAAATCAATTTTTAATATTGGACTTTTTTTATTACAACTATAAAACATGATTTTAATTTCCAATAATGTTATTATACGACATTAATTTACAAAGTAAAAATACTAAGGTATACTAATATTTGACTCGGATGTCTCGGATGTTTAATATTCTAATATGTATGGCTGCGTTCACTTCGTGCGGCAATAGTGAAAGCAGTAAGAACGAAGATGTAACCAAGAAGCCTGTTCCTACAGTATCACTGGATGATGTTGGTTCAGATGTAGAAATCAGCAATATAGAAGGAAAGTGGGGTGCTTCTGGTTTGATAGATACATTAGGAAATGTAACTTCAATTGATGATATTATTAAAGACGGCGGAAATCCAGAGGATTGGGAGTATGAGTTGATCTTAAATGCGGATAAAAGCGGCAGTCTGAAATTGTCGGATGGAAGCGTCAATGGAACATGGGGCATTAGTGACAGCAAAGTTACTTTTAGCTGTGATGACGGTACTGCCTTTGTTTTTGAAGTACAGAGTGACGGAACGCTGAATATGCGTCTCTCGGATAGATCAGAAAAACTTGTATTTCTTGTATTTAATAAATAATAATATTAATGAATGATGTGCATTCCGGTTTGGGATGTACATTTTTTTGTTTTGAAATATGTGAATGTGCAATACTTGTCATTTTTCAACATAAATATATTGAAAAAGTTAAAAAAGATATAGTTGACAAAGATGAAAAAAGGTGCTATAATGATAA
>CAJKFZ010000280.1 GCA_905199285.1 uncultured Ruminococcus sp. | reverse complement strand
GTTTATAATCGCATATTGATTTTATATATATTAATGGTATGCGATAATAAATAATTATAGTTGAGGAATATTTTCTGCACATTAATATTTCTTTACTATATAAATTCCAAACTTTATATGTAAGGGAAGAACAAATCAGAGAAAACAGCTGTATTTTGGGTTTACAGCTGTTTTTATTTTGAATATTCTTCATAATATCCACCAAATCTGCATATTCTGGGTTGTAAATAATTTATGAACATGATATAATAATTATAGCTTTGAAATTGAAAAACTTAAATCAATAGGCGAAAAATTTATCTCTGCTATAACAGCGTCAGCTATGATTGTTACCGGATTCTGTATTTTCCCTCAGAAAGAGACAAAAGCGGCTGATGCCGTTGTGATCGATACGACTACCGAATATCAGACTATCAGAGGTTTCGGCGGTATCAATCATCCGGAATGGACGGGTCAGGATATGACTGATTCGCAGAGACAGACAGCCTTCGGAAACGGAACAGATGAGCTTGGTCTTACCATTCTTCGTATTTTTGTGAATCCTGATAAAAATCAGTGGAACAAGGCTGTTCCTACCGCTAAATATGCATCTGAAAACGGCGTCACCGTTTTTGCATCACCGTGGGAACCACCTTCAAATCTTGCCGAATCCGGTGGAAGCAACGGTAAGCTTCATATTCCTAAGTCGAATTACGAAGCTTATGCTCAGCATCTTAATGATTTTGGTACATATATGAAAAACAACGGCGTTGATCTGTACTCTATATCTGTTCAAAATGAGCCTGACTATGCTTCTGAGTGGACATATTGGTCAACAGATGAAACGGTTGACTTTATTGCAAACTATGGTGATAAAATAACAAGCACAAGACTCATGTCGCCTGAATCCTTTCAATATGCTCCTTTAAACGCTTCATGGGTGAAAGACGGCGGAAAGAAATTCTATCAAAAAATCATGGCAAACAGCAAGGCATTCGCTAACTGTGACGTATTCGGCACTCATATGTATGGTACAACAAGAGATTGGATGGATTATCCCGAACTTGAAAATTGCGGCAAAGAAATCTGGATGACAGAGGTTTACGTTCCCAACAGTGACGCAGATTCAGCTAATCGTTGGCCAGAGGCTCTGCAGGTATCAGAAAACATCCACAACGCTCTCGTTATCGGAAATATGAGCGTTTATACATGGTGGTACATCCGAAGAAGCTACGGTCTTATGGACGAAAATGGCGCTATCACCAAAAGGGGCTACAACATGGCTCAGTATTCAAAGTTTGTACGTCCGGGTGACATCCGCATTGAAGCTACAGAACAGCCGGCAAAAGATGTTTTTGTTTCTGCATATAAAAATGACGACAATCAGGTAACAATCGTTGCCGTTAATAAAAGTACAGAGGGGTACGCTCAGCTCTTTTCTATTGGAAGTGGTGAAAATATAGTAAATGTTGATCGATACAGAACCTCAGTAAATGAGAATATTGCTCTTACAAAGAATCTTGAATATACTGGCGGAAGCTTTTATGCACAGCTTCCGGCAGAAAGCGTTTCAACTTTTGTGGTATCTCTTGAAGGAAACGGAGTAACTCCTGGTACTGAACCAGATGAAAACGGTTATTTCTTCCACGATACGTTTGAAGGAGATGTTTTTGATTGGGAAAGCAGAGGTTCAGCAAGTGTTATTCTTAGCGGACGTACGGCGTATGAGGGAAGTGAATCGCTTCTTGTTCAGGGAAGAACAGCAGAATGGAATGGTGGAATGAAAAAGCTTAATCCCAAGGTATTTGTTCCGGGTAACGAGTTCAGTTTCAGTGCAGATGTTATGTATTTTGACGGAGATGCTGTAAATAATTTCTTCATGAAGCTTGAATATACAGGCTCTGACGGCGAAACTCATTATTCATCTATTGCGCAGGCTAAAGCTGTTAAAGGAGAATGGGTTCAGCTTGCCAATACCAACTATACTATTCCGACAGACGCATCTGATATGAAACTTTATATTGAAACAGAAAATGGCACTAATAATTTCTATGTTGACGAAGCTATCGGAGCGCTTCCTGGTACGGTGATAAAAGGCGCAGAGGAGATAACGTTTATTCTTGGAGATGTAAACTGCGACAGAACGATAGATTCATTTGATCTCGCAGCAGCAAGAAGAGGTATTCTTGGAAATTTCAAAAGCAATGTTGCAGCTCTTGCAGCAGATGTAAACCAGGATGGCAAAACAACAGTTGCGGATCTTGTAATGCTTCAGGAATATATCCTTGGAGTAATAAACAAATTTGAGAAAGCTCCGGCTAATAAAATGACTATGAAAGAATATACAGAAAAGATCGCTCCTCTTTTAAAGGAAACAGAACCGGCTGAAGAAAGAAATGAAAAACCTGGAGTACAGTATGGAACAGTAAGCAAACAAAGCTATTGGTCAACTACCTGTAACCGACAGAAAAATTTTAACATTCTTCTTCCTGCGAATTACAGTGAAGATAAAAAATATCCCGTTCTTTACGATATGCATGGATATTGGCAGAATGAAGATACTCTTATAGATGAATCTGATGAAAGTATGAGAACACGTCAGATAATCGGAAATGCTATTGCTTCAGGAGAAGCCGAAGAAATGATAGTTGTGTTCCCAGATATTTATTCGAGTGCAACACAACCTGCCTGTACTGCAATGGACGATGCTAATAATGCAGCATATGATAATTTTATCAATGATCTTACTAAAGACCTTATGCCTTATATTGAATCACATTATCCTGTAAAAACCGGACGTGATAATACTGCTATAACCGGATTTTCAATGGGAGGACGTGAAGCGCTTATAATAGGCATGAAGCGTCCTGACCTTTTCGGATATGTAGGTGCAATTTGTCCGGCGCCGGGAGTACACGATGTTGTAAGCACTGCTGATTTCAAATACAATGATGTTGAACCATATCTCCTCCTTCTTACCGCAGGAAGCAACGATACTGTAGTATATTCAACACCATCAGGATATAATGATGATCTTACAAACAACGGAGTTCCTCATATCTGGCAATATGTAACCGGAGGATATCATGGAGGAAATTCAATACGTGCGCATATATATAATTACGTTCGCTGGATTTTCAAGAATTAAAAAATTTATAAACTAAGCAAAATACGCAGATGAGTAAACTTTTTGTTTTAGCTCATCTGCGTATACTTTATTTTTTATGTTTATCATCATACAAAATCCGAGCAGCTTCTTCGTATTCCCCTTCAATAAAAATTCTATAAATATCGCTTTTTTCAATATATCTTTTTCCAATGCTCCATTGTGGCTGTCCACTCCTACATAGGTAATCGTACCTTTCCCCAGTTTGCGGAAAGTCACAGCCGGACTTCCTTCATAGAATTCGTTTTTATAAGTAGCCCATACTTGAGCATCTGCCGGAGGATTCAGAATCTCTCCCCATGTATTCCAAATATACTCTTTTCCGTCCATA
>CAJKFZ010000279.1 GCA_905199285.1 uncultured Ruminococcus sp. | reverse complement strand
TATGATAGGTTTTTGTCGTTTATGTGGTTTTGATTCGTTATAAAAATAGTAAGTGCTTCTTGATTTTTATTACAATTAATTTATGATATCTATACATTTCTTTATTTCTGTGTTTTTCTGCTGAAAAAATATTTGAATAAAACATAATATTTTGAGCAGATAGAATATGGATAAAATCAGGGCAAATGCCCCGATTTTAGTTGTAGACCAGTCACGGATGCCTGACTTAGTTTTATTTTTTTGATTTTTGGAGCATCGGTTGGGCGATGTCTTGATAAAGGTATGAATATACGTTAAAATCAATCTTTTTAAATGGTTGTTCTTTTAGCATCTTTGTTTTATTTCCGGATATTAAACAGTCTATTATGGCTAATTTAATAAAATACAAAGCTGCTCTTGAATTACAGATATTATTATGGTATAACATATAAGCAGAGAAAGCAGGTATGTTTAATGATAGCTGATGAAATACTTAATGGTGAAAATAAAAAGATTGAATATAAGCGGGAATTGCCGTCAAAGAGCGATAAGTATATCAAGAGCTTTGTTGCTTTTGCGAATACGTCAGGCGGAAAACTTGTTATAGGCATTGAAGATGAGAATCATGAAGTTATCGGAGTTGACGAAGCAGAAGTATTTTCGATGATAGATACTATTACAAATGTTATTTCAGATACAGTTGAACCACAACGTGTGCCCAATATAACTTGCAGTACTGTATTTGGAAAATATATTATAATAGTTGAAATATATCCGGGAAATCATCGTCCATACTACATTAAGTCGATAGGCAAGGAAAGGGGCACATATATACGCATAGCAGGCTCTACTCGTCATGTTGACTCCATTCAGCTTAAAGAACTTGAATTGCAAGGAATGAATCAATCCTATGATGAAACTGTTCTTGTAGGGAATGAACTTGATATGGATGCAGCGCAGAAGCTTTGTGTGGATATAAAGAAGCACATTGTTGAGGCTACAGATGGAAATGTTAAGATTAGAGATGTTACTGTTCAAAATCTTGAAAACTGGGGAATATAAAGCGTGTTGAAAATATTCTTGTGCCGACAGTTGCATTTGATCTTCTCACTACTAATTCAAACAGATTTGCAAAGGTGCAGTGTGCGCTTTTTAAATGTATAACTCGTTCGGTTTTTATAGATAAGCGTGAATTTGAGGGGAGTCTTTAAAGTCAGATAGAAGAATCGTATCAGTTCATATTAAATCACATAAACCTTGGTGCTGAAATAGACGGAATTATTCGTAAGGATATTTATGAGCTGCCTGTAAGAACTATTCGTGAGACTATCGTTAACGCTGTTACTCATAGAAATTATATGGACAATTCATGTGTACAGGTCTGTATATATGATGAGCGTGTAGAGATAACGTCTCCCGGAATGCTGTTCGGAGGACTTACACTTGAAATGATGATGAGCGGAAGTTCTAAAATCAGGAATACCGGAATTTCCGAAATATTCAGCCGTATGCATATTGTTGAAGGCTGGGGAACTGGCGTACAGAGGATGCTTGACGGTTGTAAAGAGTACAATATACAATCTCCGAAATTTACCGAGATAGGAGACTGCTTCAGAGTCGAGTTCTTCCGTAAGAAGACAAATGTCCAAGAAAATATCCATGAAAATAAAAAAATGTCTAAGAAAGAATTGGTGTGTGAAATAATAGCAGAACGTAATGATATTTCTAATAAGAAAATTGCTGAAAAACTGAATTGCAGTCCTAAAACAGTTTATCGTTACATTAAAGAGCTTAAATCAGATGGTATAATCGAACGTGTTGGTTCTGATAAGCAAGGATATTGGAAGATCAATAAGAAGATATAAAATTGACTCCGTAATGGAGGCAAAAGTATAAATCAATAAGTTTATAGTTGTACATCAATTGGAGAGGAATTTAATCTTAGATTTTACGTTGTTGATTTTTAAGGTAATATAGTATAAACACCCGATCGCCCAAAGAGAAAAGAAGCATACTTAGTAGAAAAATCAAGAGAGCAGAGAAATATGGATTTTTTACGTAAAGGCATTCTTAATCAAACCGACGGAGAAAATTTGTCAGCCAGATACAGATTCGTCAATGCGAATACAATATTCTGTTTAGTATTTTGTTTTTCGAACCTCGGTATCAGGTCTTGTGGTAATGAGAGATGTTTTTTCACTACTGCAAACATATGCTCAACTTTATATCGTAAAGATTATTGAACTGAACTGGTAAAAATGGACAATAGACAACAAGAACCTCCTATGATATAATAGAAACCATAGGAGGTTTTGTCATTGTAAGAAGTTATAGACACATAAAAAATATGAAAAAGAAATCCTGAGACTAAAGAGAGAAGTAAAAAAATTAAAAGATCGGAGAAATAATGGGATTTTCATGTAAACAAATATACAATTTCATTACAAGATATAATGGGAACCAGCGTAAACTCACAGCAGGAAAACTATAAGGGGAAGAAAGGCAGACCCCCAAAGGACTGCGTTGTAAGCGAATATGATAAGGTTACACAATTAAAACACTTAATTGTCTGAAAAGATGTAAAGATAAAGTCTTTGGAAATGGAAAACGAACTTATGTGGAATTTTTTCTCTTTAACAGAAAGGCAGTGAGAATGTCCGTAAAATACCTTTTTATCTATCGTCATAAGGAAAGATACAGCATCAGTGAGATGTGCAGGTTCTTCTCTGTATCAAGAAGCAGATACAATGACTTTGTAAAGCCTATGGACAGACTTTCATGGGACAGTGGACTTGCTGAAAAAATGAAGGTCAGTTACAGACTAGGCAGGCATAAGGTTATCTGTGTGTTGCGATATGGCTAGAACGCAATGGTATTCACCACAACCATAAGGCTGTACTCAGGGTAATGCGTAAATACAGTTTTCTTTCAGTCGTCAGGCGTAGAAGATAATATAATTACAGTCAGACATTGTATGAGTATTAGAATTTGATGAACAGAAATTTTAATGCTGACAGACCAAATCAGAAATGGGTAATAGATATATCATACATTCATACTTCCCAGATCGTTATGTATCTGTCAATAATCAGAGATTTGTATGATTGCAATATAGTTTTGTACTATACTTCAACTATACAAAATATCAATCTTGTACTTGATACAATTAAATCATTCAAGAGCGAAGAAAAGGTCACTGAGGAGTTACAGCACCACAGTTCCCAGGGGGCAGTATACTTCCAATGCGTACTTTAATCTGATTAAAGAATATCATATTATTCTGCCAATTTCAAGATGTGGTAATTCTTATAACAATGATATGGATGAGATTTTTTTCTATTCTCAAAACTGAGTGCATTTACAGGACTAAAATCAATACATTGATGAAGCTCGTTCTCTTATAGACAATTATATATACTTTTTCAATCATCAGCGTATTCAGCTTAAAACAAAACTGACTCCGCTTGAATTACGAAGCCAGTTCTTTACTTGATTATT
>CAJKFZ010000278.1 GCA_905199285.1 uncultured Ruminococcus sp. | reverse complement strand
AAGAGCTTTTCAAAAAAAACTTACTGTAATATGCAATTGTCATAAAAAAATTAAGATAACTTTAAGATTATTTTAAGAATATGGTTTTATAATACAATTACACTAAACGAAAAATCATTTTAAGGAGAATGATAATCATGAAAAGATCAAATATAAAACGAATTCTTTCAGGAATTTCATCCGTTTGCGTGATCGCTTCGGCTCTTCCTGTGAGCGGACTCTCATTATCGGCTGCTGCGGCAGATTCAGCAGATATTGTTTATGGAGATTCTAATTGTGACGGTAAAGTAGATATGTCTGATGCGGTTCTTATAATGCAGTCTCTTTCAAATCCCGACAAATACGGTCTGAACGGTACTGACGAATCTCATATTACATTAGACGGTCTGAATTTTGGCGATGTTTATGACAGAGGCGACGGAATAACAAATGCTGACGCACTTGCAATTCAGCGTTATAAGCTTAATCTGATCCCTTCCCTTCCGGAAACATGGAAGGACGGCGTTGATCCCGACGATAATAAAGAAACGGGAACTCTCATTCATCTTAAGGGCGATTCTATTGAGGTTGAAGGCGACTACGCTGAGGTAAACGGAACAACCGTTACTATTACTCATTCTGGAAGCTTCACTGTTGACGGAACTCTTAATGACGGACAAATAAATGTTGCCGTTCCAGACGAAACAGCCGATCCCGAAACAGTTAAAATATTCCTTAACGGAGTTGAAATAACCGGAAAAAGCGCTCCGGCAATTCTCGTTTCAAATGCAGAAAATACTTCCATTAATCTTGTTGACGGAACTGTTAATACGATTTCAGACGGAGATACTGCTTATTCCGGTGACTATCTCGGCAATGCTGTTATTGAAGCTAAGGACGATATCACTATCAAGGGCGGAACTCTTGGAACAGGAATACTCAACCTTACCGCAAACACTCAGGACGGAATCGTCTGCAATAATGATATCAAAATCAACGGCGGAAATATAAACATAACAACTCTTAATGCAACCGATAAAACCAATGCAGTCAACGGTAAAACATCCGTAACTATAAAATCAGGAATTGTAAATGTTGATGCTGAGGGCGACGGTATTAAATCGTCAAAGGGAAATGTTGAAATTTTAGGCGGAACTTCTGTTATCAAAGCGGGAAACGATGCAGTACAGTCCGGAACTACCATTGATATTTCAGGAGGAGTTATCAATGCCGGCGGTGACAGAGGTCTCACAGGCGGTACGGGAGTTAACATTACCGGAGGTAGTGTAACTGCTACGGCTACCGATTATCAGACAGATACGGTAACCCTTACGTCATCTCAGAACGTCCTTCTCCTTAATTGTATCGATGATGCTTCCAACACGGACGGCTGCTGGAAAAAGGCAAATTCATTCAATATGCCGAACGCTTCCGAAGAGCAGAGCAAGTTTGCTAAGAAGTATAAATACGTTCTTCTCAGTGAAGCCGGAACTGATACTTCATACAGTTTTGTTAATGCAGCTACCGGAGCAAAGGTTACTCATTCAAACGATGCTTCCGATGTGTTTACAGTAAGCGGAAATATAACAGTCTTTGAAAATGTTAATCCTGCCGGAAAAACAGGAACAGTTATTGAGCCTGTAACCGAAGGGTACACTCTTACTCTTTCAGGAAGTACAATGCTTACAAACGCTCCCTCAGACACAGCATCTGTAAGCAATAATGTCTGCACGATCACAAAACCCGGAGTATTTGCAATAACAGGCGAAAACACCGATGGACAGATCGTCGTTGATGTTGATAAAACAGCTTATCCCGACGGCGTTGTTGAACTCGATCTTATGGGAATGAGTCTTACTAACAGCAATACTGCTCCCATATATGTTGTTTCAATAGGTGATGAAGTTCAGATTGTTGCAAAGAGCGGTACAGATAATACTATCTCAGACGGCTCTTCTCACACCCAGACCTATACTGACAGCGACGGAAACGTTAATACTGTTGAGGGAGCTATCTTTGCCCGTGACGATATCAAATTCAAAGGTACGGGAAATCTTACTGTAAACGGTAATACGGATGACGCTATCGTTTCAAAAAATGACATTAAGATCTATAACGGAAATATTACCGTAAATGCAGTTGACGACGGAATAAGAGGAAAAGACAGCGTAATTATCGGCAATGCAAACTCAGCCGACTACAGCTCGCTCAACCTCACTGTAAAAACTAAGGGCGGCGACGGTATCAAATCAACAGCAACAGATACTTCAACCGCTACCAAATCATACGGTCTTGTTGAGATAAATGGCGGAACTATTGATATAAATTCCTATGCCGACGGCATTCAGGCAGAGCAGGATTTTGTTATGAACGGCGGAGATCTTACTGTTTATACATATCAAGGTTCAGCATTTACATCTTCGGGCAGCAGCTCATCCGGAAACAATCCGTGGAGCAGTGGACGTCCTGGCGGCGGTGGAATGGGTGGTGACGGCAATTCCAATAAAACCGATATCTCGGCAAAGGGTATTAAAGCTGTAGGCATTTATGATGCTGCCGGCACAACGTGGCAGAGCGGCGGAAATATTACTATAAACGGCGGAAATATCAGCATTGATTCATCTGACGACTCTATTCACTGCGGCGGAGATATGCTTCTTAAAGGCGGCATACTGAAACTTGCTTCTGCTGACGATGCAGCTCATTCAGACCATGATCTCACTATCGGACAGAACAGCGCAGACGTATTTGATGATATTCAGATTTTTGTTTCAAAGGCTTATGAGGGAATCGAGGCTCAGAATATTACTCAGAACAGCGGTACGGTCATAGTTAATTCTACTGATGACGGTTATAATGCCGCAGGTGGAGTAGACGGCTCCGGCAATGGCAATAATATGGGATGGGGTCCCGGAAATATGGGTACAAGCGGCGGAAATTATTCGCTTAATATAAAAGGCGGATTCGTTCTTGTTAACGTTACCGATGGTGACCATGACGGTTTTGACTCAAATGGAAGCCTTACAATTTCTGGCGGCTATGCAATTACAAACGGAAATGAACCTTTTGACGCAGACGGTTCATTAAGCTGTACGGGCGGAGTTTTTGTTGAAAATACAGGCTCCGGCGGAATGCAGATGGGCGCAGGACTTTCCGCATCAGTATCAGCTTCCGGTTCGGCAAGCGCAGGAACGAGAATCACTCTTGTCGGAAGCGATAATCAGGTTATAGTTTCGTTTATTGCAGGGAAAAACGTAAGTCAGTTCAAGGCTGGCGGAACGAATGTATCAGGAGCTTCTTTCTACACGGGAGGAACTCTCAGCGGTTCAACATACTTCCAGACCGAAGATCAGAACCAGCTTGCTGCATTCGGCGGAACGCTTTCAGGCGGAACACAGGTTACAGGAAGCGGAAACAGTTCAAGATTCTGATAAAAACAGAGCGTGTTTACATTTTATGTGAACACGCTCTAAGTATTTTATTGACATAATTTAATGTTTA
>CAJKFZ010000277.1 GCA_905199285.1 uncultured Ruminococcus sp. | reverse complement strand
GTGAAAATATTGAATCCGCGGAAAGCTTCAGCGCAGAAGTGGTGTCCGTCAAGGAAAAAATCTCGGTAAGAGGTCATATGATTGTAAAAAAATACTGCCCTGTAGTAAAGTTCAGCATAAACGGCAAAACTCATTTTGCCGATCACCGCAGCTACAGTCAGGTCATACATCACAGCATCGGCGAAACCGTTATTATCTGCGCAAACCCAAAATTGCCGAAATATTTCTACTTTGCCGATGAGGAGCATCAACACTCGCTGGCAGGGATCATCCTTATCGCCAGCGGAGCTTTTATCTGCTTGCTGAGCCTGATATTCAGTTTTATATAAGGAGCTTTATATGAAAAATATTATTGTTCTCGTCTCCGGAGGAGGCACAAATCTACAGGCGCTTATCGACGCCGAAAAGTCGGGCGTTATCAAGGGCGGAAAAATAACCTGCGTTATATCTTCCAAAGCCGGAGTCTACGCTCTTGAAAGAGCCGCAAATAATGATATCCCGACAAGGGTTATTCCAAGAAAAGAATACTCCGACAGTCTTTCCTACAGCAAGGCGATTCTGAACGCTCTTAACGAGGAAAAAGCCGATCTTGTAGTTCTTGCAGGATTCATGACCATTCTCGATGAATGCGTTACAAAAGCCTACGCCTATAAGATAATAAACGTTCATCCTGCGCTTATACCGTCTTTCTGCGGCGAAGGATATTACGGTCTTAAGGTTCACAAAAAGGCTCTTGAATACGGCGTTAAAGTTTCGGGAGCAACTATCCATTTCGTAAACGAAGAAGCAGATGCAGGAGCTATTATTCTTCAGGGAACTGTTGCTGTTGAAAGAAACGATACTCCTGAAGTTCTCCAGAAACGCATTATGGAAAATGTGGAATGGAAGCTTCTTCCTAAAGCAGTATCGCTCTTCTGTCAGGACAAAATCGACATCATTGACGGAAAAGCTTACGTTAAGGATTAAAGCCTATGAATATATCTGTAATAAAAGAAAAACAATATATTCAAAAGCTGTTTTTATGCTTTATGATGTATGCCGTACTCGGCTGGTGCTACGAAGTCGTTCTTGAAACGTTCATCTATCGCTGGGGCTTTACAAATCGAGGAGTTCTCTTCGGACCGTACTGTCCCGTTTACGGAGTCGGAGCATTATCATTTCTTGGATGTTTCAATTGGCTCATGAAGAAAAAGGACGTTAAATGGCTGAATATCATAAAACCTGTCCTGATTTTTCTGGGATGTATGGCTGTGGCAACTCTTATCGAGCTTATCGCCAGCTACATACTCGAGGCAGCGACCGGAGCGTGGCCTTGGCAGACATATGAACGCTATAAATATAATTTTCAGGCGAGGATAGCCTTATCGACCTCGCTCCGATTCGGTCTTGGAGGAACTGTTTTCATGTATCTCGTCCAGCCGCTTTTCAACTGGATACTCTCTAAACCGAACAGGAAAACACTCAATGTTATCGCAGCAGTTACCGTAGTTATCGTATTTGCGGACTGCATCTGCACATTTTTAATTTTCTGAAAAGGAGTAATTTAATCATGATCAAACTTGATATCGCAAAGGAACTTAATTCAAACGCTTATCCCGGAAGAGGAATCATTATCGGCAAATCTGAAAACGGAAAATATGCCGTTACAGCTTACTTCATTATGGGAAGAAGCGAAAACAGCCGCAACCGTGTTTTTGTTGAAGAGGGCAAGGGCATTCGTACAGAAGCTTTCGATCCGAGCAAACTCACTGATCCGCATCTCATTATCTACGCTCCTGTAAGAGTTCTCGGAAACAAGCTTATCGTCACAAATGGCGATCAGACTGACACTATCTACGATCTTATGGATAAACAGTTCACTTTCGAGCAGTCCCTTAGAACAAGAGAATTCGAGGACGACGCTCCGAACTATACTCCTCGAATTTCAGGCATTCTCCGCTTTGATGATAACGGATTCAACTATGCAATGTCTATCCTCAAAAGCGCAAACGGCAACCCTGATTCATGCCAGAGATATACTTTCTCCTACAACAATCCCGTAAACGGCGAAGGTCACTTCATCCACACCTACATGGGCGACGGAAACCCGCTTCCAAGCTTTGAAGGCGAACCTAAGCTGGTCAGAATTTCAGGCGAAATAGACGAGTTCACAGATATGCTCTGGAATAACCTCAATGAGGATAACAAGGTTTCTCTCTTCGTTCGCTATGTAAATCTTGAGGACGGTTCTGAGGAGACTCGTATCATCAACAAGAATAAGTAATTTCTATAGGGAGGGGATTTTTGCCGTGAAAAGATTTATAGCAATTTTAGCCGCCTGTACTGCAATGGCAATATCACTCATTTCGTGCGGCGATAAGAATAACAATGACAGTAAAAAAGAAAGTATAAGCGGTTCTGATAAAGCCGCAAGCGATTTTGCAGAATACTTATGCGGTAAAAGCGACGCAGAAACACATCTGAAATTAATTCTTCCTGAATCAAAAATTGAAGAGTTAAAAAACAGAGACGAATGGGATAATGTGATTAAGTATAGCAGCGATCAGTTTTCAGCAATTCTTGAGGATTATCAAGTTGTTGTAAAGGAAGTAAAAAAAGGCGATGAACTTACAGAGGATCAGCTTGAATATGCGGGCAACTATTTTGAAAAAAGAGGCATCTCAGGCATTGAAGCAGAACAGGGATACGAATACACAATAACAGTTGAACAAATTGAGCGTGAAACGAATCGTAAAGAAACTCCGCAGACAACTGTCTGCGTTTTAAAAATTGACGATGAATGGAAGATCATTCCAATGAGCGCAGAAACCTTAACAGATATAACTAAAATTTAACGGAGGTTTATTATGAAAAAAATATTAGCGGTTTTAGCAGCCTGCATGACATTGACCACAGCGTTCGTTTCATGCGGATATAATGACGATGATGATAAAAGCAGCGAAAAGAAATCAAAAAGCTCAGTGAGCGATGACGCTGACGACGCTAAGTCAAGCAGCAAAAAGGATAAAGATTCCGATTCTTCTGACAATGATAACAAAAATGAAGATGACGAAAAATCAAGCTCCAAAAAAGACAAAGATTCCGATTCTTCTGACGATGATGAAAAAAACGAAGATAACGAAAAAACAAGCACAAAAAAAGATAAAGATTCCGAAACCGACAGCGATGCCGAAAAAATTATCAAAGTCTACGCTGACTCTCTCTACGGCAGAAATGCTGCGGAAGAATATTATTCGTTGATTCTTCCAGACGAGTACATTGATTTTGTTAAAGAAGACGACACATGGAACGACGTTATCGACGAATACAATCAAGATGTTGAAGAAGCTCTTGAAGGATATGATATTAAAATTAAAAACATTGAAATGATCAGCAGTCTTACAGACGCTCAGCTCGCCTGCGTAGAGGAATATTTCAGCCTTGAATTAGACCTTGAAGGCATCACAGCCTCTAAGGGATATGAATATCATATCGAAATAGAGGGAACCGATTT
>CAJKFZ010000276.1 GCA_905199285.1 uncultured Ruminococcus sp. | reverse complement strand
ATGATATTTATGGTTTTATAAGTTGGTCAAAAATGCAGAAAAGGCAGAGTGTCTAAAGAAAAAGACTGCTGTACATTAAGTACGGCAGCCTTTTTTCTGAATTTGTTCCCCTTACAGAACATTTTTATTTTGAACCTTTCTTGTGCAGAAGAAAAGTTATCAAGCATTTTGAATAATTAACTTACGCATAAGAACCATATCAAACGAGTCAATACTCTGGTCGGTGTACAAATCTGCATTTTTCCAGCTTTTCAGCGTACCGGTTCCAAGCAGGAATTTTTGCAGCATAACTACATCGGCAATGTTTACTTTTCCGTCAGCATTAACGTCGCCAAGCAGATCGGAAGAGGTACCCTCGTATTCGTAAACGACCTGAACGTTTGTATACTTAACAGTAATTACATCTTGAATATCCTGTTCCTGTTTTTCTGACGCATCCCACCACTTCTGGAATTCTATTTTACCGTCAGCAATAACAGCCGGAATATCCTCATCGTCTTTACTAAAAGTTCCGTCGAATTTGATCGTTGCAGATGAACCGCTGCCCAATTTGAGATTATAGCCCTTTGATGTCCAGAAGCCAACTCCATTTTGGTCAACAGCATTTATTGAAACGGCACATCCTGCTGTTCCCCATCCTGAACCTGCACTTGAAATTACATCAGCAGTAAGAATAACTTGTTTAAGATGTTCCGGATCATTGATCGGGATCTCAACGAATCCGTTTTCGTTTATCATTGACATAGGCTCTTCAAATGTAACAGTCTTTGTTTCTTTTTTAGTCTCGTCATCTGTTTTCAGATCATCGAATGCGTTTGCATCTTCAGATACAACGACCATAGCTGCCGAGAATGCCGGAAGTTTGACATTAAGATTATTGTTGTCGATATTTTTTATAACATCAATAAGTCTGATTTCATCAGACTCTCCATATATAGCATAAACTGCCGCTGATTTATAATCTTTTTCAGCATTTTTGAATGCAACAGAAGCATTTTCGCTTTCAGTCATATTTTTATTAGTGATCATAACCGTAACTTTGGTATCATCACCTGCATCAGAAGCCGCATAAGCGCTTGAAAGCGAAACGTCATCAGTTGTCGTAGGAATGAGCATATCGCCGAAGCTGCCGCCCTTACCGTCATAGTTCGTGTAAAGATTCAGCGCAGAAAGGGTGTAGCCGCTGCCTCCCCAGAGTGAAGCGAAATAAACGCCGTGATCTGCATAACAGCCGAGAGCTTCTGCCTGTGCAATAGCGCCTGATGCATCATCATCACCGCCGAAATGATACTCAGTAATACCAAGCTTTGTTCCGGGATAATATTTATCAATTGAAGCCTGAACGGTTGGCAGTATCGGGACGTTTTCCTGACACCACTGTCCTATCCAGCTATTCTCTGCGAAGCCCTTTTCATAAAGTGTACGGACGGACTGAACTCTGTCCTCTGCGCTGACTCTTGCAGACTCGGAATAATAATGGATATCAAGAACATCAAGCAGACGTGTTCCTTCTTTGTCGCTTGCCTGTTTCATCTGATCGAGGTAGCAGTCGAGATACCAGTGATAGTTATTGGCGCTCTTTATAGTCTCCCACTCGTTTGAAGAGTCATCATCGGCAAGATGATCATATGCTGTATAGCCATACAGCGCCGGACCAAAAATCTCAGCATTCGGATCAAGCTTCTTGACAGCGGACGACATAGCAATAGACTTTTCTGTAAGCTCAGCAATAGTGACCTTTTGTGGATGAATGCGTGGATGCGTACTCGCCCAGAGTGCGGGCTCATTGTCAAGGCTGTAACCCTGAATACCTGTAGCCGACTTAGAATTGCCGAGTTTCTTTATAATGTAGTTAACATATTCGTCCATATAAACATTGCCGTCAGTAAGATCAGGTTCATCATCGAACGGCGCATTTTTTGTAATGACTGCATTGTTCCATCTGTCAGAAGGAGCAGTTTCTGCTTCTGTAACTATACCGTTCTTATCAGCGGAAACATAACCTGCAAGCTGAAGAGTTGTCAGCTTATAATCAATACCATATTTCTTTGCCTCATCCGAAAGGACCTGAACGCAGTCTGCAGGTCTGTCTGATTTTGAAAGATTATCATCTGAACTGTGCTTCCAGTCCGCACCTGCATTTGAAGCGTTATTCTCCCAGTTATAGGCGACCATACGGTTTCCGCCCTGACGGACAGCGTTAACGCTGATATTTTTGTAATCATCCTGATGACCATATTGGTTGATTCCGTAAATATACGGACTAATCTCTTTCCGCTTGCCTGACATATCAACAGTTATATTCATATTGTAGCCGTAGGCTGCGTTTGCTGTGTTTTTAATATTGCTGCTCACCGGAGAAATAAATGTATAACTCGTGATAACCAGAGCAGAAATAAATGCTGCTGTTTTTTTCATAAAAACCTCCTTAAAAATTAAAGTTCATCTTCTTTCCACCATGGAACCTGCGGAACGATTTCATCCTTCTCACCGTCGTTTCGTTTGAATGCTCCATACTGCCAGAGTTCGATAATGGGATTTTTAAATTTCAGATAATTTGTAATGCTTTTTGCAATTGTAAGAATGAACACAAGCGGAATACTGCTCGTATGAGAGAAACCATAAAGAATAGTTGGTACATCAGAAATATCTGCCGATACACGCCATACGATGCCAAAACGATCCAATCGGTCTATGACATACTGAACACTGCTTTCCGGAATATCCAATTTCTGAGATATCTGAGCAACAGAAAACATTTTATTGCGCACTCCGCTTCCAAGATAGGTTATGATCCTTATTGCGTTGTCGTCAGCAAGAGTATTGAAAAGGCGTATCATATTCTTAGTATCTCCGAAATATGCATTCACGCCGTTTTCAGGCACATCAAGAAAACAGAAATACCTCAGATCGCTGTTAAGACGTGATAAAGCTATTTCAGAGTCTGTTTTAAGAACAGCAAACGTTTCACAGTCGAAATCATCTCTAAGACGTCCGACTGTAT
This sequence comes from uncultured Ruminococcus sp., assembly GCA_905199285.1. Lineage (GTDB taxonomy): Bacteria > Bacillota > Clostridia > Oscillospirales > Ruminococcaceae > Ruminococcus. The sequence continues at coordinate 523 of CAJKFZ010000276.1, read as the reverse complement.
TGGAATTCGGGTTGTATGCACAAAGTGCAGAATACATAATACGCATGAAAATCTCAGCACGTTTTTCAGGAACAGCGGTGCGTATTTCATCGTTCACAAGACTTTCAATATCCAGTTCGCTGTCCTTGATCTTAATTCCGAAAAGCGAGTCAAGGGAAGTGTTCAGCGCTTTTGCAAGCTTCGGAAGTAGCTCGCCGTCCGGATAACTGGAGTTTTCCCACTTAGATACAGCCTGAGGTGAAACGTTCATGCGTGCTGCAAGCTGTTCCTGAGTAAGCCCGAGTTCCTTTCTGCGTTTTACCAGATTAATTCTGAAAATATTATTTTTATCCATTTATTTTACTCCGAAGTATTTTAAAATAAACACTTGTCCTTTTCAAAATCATGGCACGCTGCCCTCTGAAAAGGATTTATACGTTCCTCTACTTTTACATTATATCACAACATAAAGTAGAATTCAAGATAAATTATTTCTAACAAAATCAACCAACAGTTTATCTGATGAACTTTAATTTATTCGGAT
>CAJKFZ010000275.1 GCA_905199285.1 uncultured Ruminococcus sp. | reverse complement strand
ACGAGATATTAAAGGACGCTTTCCTAATTCATAAGTAACGGCATCCTGGCTTGTCTTCCTTATAAATATAAATTCTAGCCTTTCGGCTTACAAGCTTGGCGTGTTATACCTCTTTCGGTAAAAATGCGTATTACAACAATTCTGTCGATTCTATTATGATATGACCAGACTTAAAAGTCAATATGCATTGCAGATCTGCTTTCGACAAAAAAGCATATTTAAGCAGAATTTCCGAAACTGATTTATTTCCAGCTGGTTGCAATATAGTTTTCTATTGCAGTGGTTTCAGCTGGAAGTGTTTTCTTTGCGGGCTTATGATAAAACAAAGCAAGTGTGCCATCAAGCTCACTTGCTTTTCTTTTTATGATTTTCCGGGTTTCAGCGTATTCAAAAAATCCGCCAGCGCCATCTGTTCCTTGTCATTAAACCGCGTCAAAGCACTCATAAGATAAGGATTGATCTCGCTATCATCTTCACGGAAGAATTCCTCCAGGGTGACGCCGAGTGCGTCGCAGAAGTACGACAGCGTTTCAACAGTAGGATTACGCAGTCCAAGCTCTATTTCACGCAGGTGGCTCTGAGAAATTCCCGCCATATTCGCAAGCTTGTTCGTGGTAAGCCCCTTTTGTTCTCTCAGATAGATTATTCTGGACGCAACATTCATGCCATTCACCTCTCCTTGTAGTATAATTATAAAGTATATAGTGATAATTTATTACTTTTATATAGTTGACAAGTTACATTTATTGTGATATAATTTTAACTGCATAGAGATAAATATCGAAATTTGCAGATGGTGAGGATGGAAAACATGAAGAAAAAGAAAGAACTTTTGATAACTTTAGCAGGAGCAGCTGTATTAGGTGGGATTATCGGAGCAATGTCCGGATGCAGCAATTCATATCGGGTAAGAACAGATCCCGAAATCATAGGGAGTTTTTATGAAATGGGCGGAAACGGCAGCTGCCTTGCATGCTTAGGCTGCGTCAGCAAATCGTCTGCGGCTGACTGCTGCGGAAATGTTGAGTACTCATACAACGGTTTTACAGATTGCTTCGGACTGACGGTAGATGACGACACAACGGCAGATGATATTTATATGTCATACTACATATGCAACGGAATGTACTGCGTTAATATGCCGGTTGAATCGGGTGACAGCGTAGTTCCCGTGTACGGCTGCTACACAGCTCACTGATATGCTTCCGATAATTCATATCGTACTGCCGATGTATGCAGTCTGCTGCGCTCTTGGTGTTATCGCAGCAGCAATATTGCTGATAAGCCGTGTCAAGAAATATGGAGTACCCCCGATTCATGCCATACAGGTTTGTATTTTTGCTGCTATCGGAACGGTTATTGGGAGTAAGCTGTTGTTTTTGCTGACTCAGCTTGATACGATAATCCCTGAGTTTTCTTTTGGACTGCTGATAGGACGTTTCATAAACAGCGGATTTGTATTTTACAGCGGATTTGTATTTTACGGCGGATTGTTTGGTGCACTTGCGGGTGTAAAGATCTATTCCGCTGTAAGAAAATATGACAGTCTGATGCTGTTTAATATGCTCGTCCCGTGTTTCCTGATGTTCCACGCATTTGGGAGAGTGGGGTGCTTTATGTCGGGGTGTTGCTACGGCATTGAGTGTCCGTTTGGATTTGAAATGCTCATAAGTCCCGGTGTAACACGTTTTCCGGTTCAGCTTGCAGAGAGTGTCTGCGATATTCTCATTCTCGTTGCAGTTCTGATTATCGAAAAGAAAAAGGGAACGCAGACCGATATTTTGCGTATTTACATGGTGTCGTATGCCGTGTGCCGATTCCTGCTGGAATTTTTGCGTGGAGATGAGATACGAGGACATTTTCTGTGCTTTTCTACGTCACAGTGGATAGTGCTAGGAGTAATTGTTTTCTATCTTGTAAGAGCTATAATGCACTCCACAAGAACGAAACAAGAGGTGAGCGACCAATGATAGAATATGTCATGCGGATAATCCAGAATGTCTTTAACAATGTAAATACGGCGGCTGAAACCCCACTCGGCGAAACTGTTGTTTCCATCATCGTCATAATTGTAGTAGGCATTATAGTCTGCATAATAGCAAGCGGAATCGGAATGATCGTTGCGTCGATTTTTAAGGGAATCCGGATAAATCTTGCGGGAATGCTCGCAGCGGTTATCGCAGAATTTGTCCTGCTGGGTTCCGTGCCGGAAAAGGGGCTGATCGAATACCTTATTGGCGGCTTGATAATACTTGCCGGGCTTGTCGGCTGTGGAATGACGCTGATTATAGGCAAGGAATACGGCTGGGGAAAATGCTCAAAGAAGCAGACGGGCGGCTATGCGTATTACTATGCCGCATTCATGCTGAGCCTGTTTGCGGTATCTCCGGCGTGGTACGGAATGCTTCCGGGGAACGTCAATAAATGGTGTATATATGTGCCGCTCTTTTTGTCCGGAATGGTTGCCTGTGGTGAGCTTTTCGGCTCGTTCAGCGAGGAGGAACAGCAATGACGTTTTATGAACTTCTGAATGTGAGCCGTGACTCTTCCTCGGAGGAAATTGAGCTTGCCTTTTCGGTACGTCTTGCAGAATTCAGCCGTGAAGCCGCTTCGGGGTCAGAGGAAGCCGCTAAAAAAATCTCCGACCTGAAATACGCCAGGAAAATGCTCACGGATCCCAAACTGCGAGCGGAATACGACAAAGCGCTGACGGCGGACGAAAATCTGAATGCTTCCCCGGTAAATCTCCGGAAATCTCCGAGAGTTTCCCTCACAAAACCGGAAATCCCAGAAGAGGTATTCCCTGAGCCGGAGGTTCCGCAGACAAAGCCAGAACCTGTGCAAACTGAAGCTCCTCAGCCTGAGCAGATTGAAACGCATGATGAAAGCCCAAGCGTTTCGGCAGGAGCTTATTTTATTACAAATGCAATAGCACTTGCCGTGTTTATTGTGTTGATAATCATTGTATCAAATTCAGTATAACAGGAGGAAAAAGCAATGAAAAGACTGATGTGCGCCGCAATGGCAGGAATAACGGCTCTGACGAGTATTGTAATGACTGTACCGGCAGCGGCAGAAGAAAAAACAAACAGATATGGTGATTTTGAATACAAGATCAATGGTTCGGAGGTCGCTATCACGAAATATGTTGGTGATGACAGTAGAGTATATATTCAGCATAATATTGATGGTAGGAAAGTAACAGAAATATGGGCAGGTGAGTTTGCGCGGCTTGGTGAACATAACGAAGGCATTGAAAATGAGAAGCTAACACATGTTAGATTGCCAGCATATCTTGAATCGATTGGCAGAGAAGCTTTTTATCATACGACAAGCCTTGAAAGTATTGTGCTTCCGGCTTCGTTGAAAGAAGTTGGTTATTTTGCTTTTGAGGGGTCCGGTATAAGTGAGTTAGTTATCGGCAGTGATCTTAAATTGGCTGACAATAGTTTTGCAGAATGTGTGAATTTATCAACGGTAAGCCTTTATCCAAATACAACTTGGTATACTAATTATTACACTGGTACACCATTTAGGAG
>CAJKFZ010000274.1 GCA_905199285.1 uncultured Ruminococcus sp. | reverse complement strand
ACAAGGGCTTTCTGCCCTTGACCTGACCAAAGGGATATTATCCCTTTGGAATCCCGTTATTATTTAAAAATACTGCTCACTATCGGGACGGCTGCGCTTAGTCCGAGGGCAATAAGCATTTGTTTCGAGGTAAGCATAACCGTTTCAAAAACTCCCTGGAGCTGAGGAACGGCTACGGCTGCCGCAAGAGCGCCGACAGAAACTGCTACAGCGAGCAGAAGCTTAACATTGCTGAAAGGATTAATGCGGAAAATCGACTTCTTCTCCGATTTGCACTCAAAAACGTGTATGAGCTGAGACATTACAAGCGTTATAAGAGCAGCCGTTCTTGCCGCTTCAACCGTTCCGCCCATATTAAGAGTTATTGCAAAGGATGCAAGAGTCGAAAGACCGATGAAAATACCTCTGAAAATTATTTTTCCCATAAGACCGTCGGAGAAAAATCCCTCTGTAGATTTTCTCGGCGGTCTGTTCATTATATCCTTTTCCGGCGGCTCCATTCCAAGAGCAATAGCAGGAAGTCCGTCCGTAACGAGGTTGACCAGAAGAATCTGAACCGGAAGCAGAATTATCGGCATTCCCATAATGATACCAAGGAACATCGTTAAAACCTCGCCAATGTTGCAGGAAAGAAGATAACGGACGAATTTCCGTATATTTGAATAAACGCATCTTCCCTGTTCAACCGCATTGACAAGGGTTGCAAGGTTATCATCAAGCAGAATAACGTCCGCCGCCTGCTTCGTAACATCGGTTCCTGTAACGCCCATGGCAACTCCGACATCGGCTTCTTTTATAGCAGGAGCGTCGTTTACTCCGTCGCCTGTCATGGTGACTATCTCTCCCCTGCGTTTGAAGCTTCTGACGATTCTTAATTTGTGAACCGGCTCAACTCGTGCAAAAACGGTATATTTGCCTATTTCACGGTCTAATTCGCTATCGGAAAGCTTATCGAGTTCTTCTCCGGTCATAGCTTTGCCGCCCTTAAGAAGTCCTGCTTTTTTAGCTACGGCAACGGCAGTATTTTTGTGATCTCCGGTTATCATAACCGTTTTGACGGAAGCGTTGGCGCACTTGCGGATAGCGGCTTTTGCCTCTTCTCTCGGAGGATCTATCATTCCGGTAAGTCCAAGGAAAATAAGGTTTCCCCTTTCGGGATCAAACGTATCGGAGACGCAAAATGCAAGCGCAAGAACTCTTAAAGCCTTATCGGACATTTCTATAACTTTAGCGGAGATTTGACGGCGTATCTCGGAGTTCATTGGCTTTATCTCGCCATTTTCGTCCAAAAACTGGGAGCATCTGGGCAGAATGACTTCTTCCGCACCCTTGAAATAAAGGCGTTTATCGCTTCTTGTAAGACAATGTACAGCCATAAATCTCGTCTCGCTGTCAAAGGGATACTCCTCCAGTTTTCGGCAGCGTTCTTCAAGCTCCGGCTTTTTTATTCCGACTTTTGCTGCGGCAACAAGAATAGCGATTTCAGTCGGGTCGCCGGTTACCTGCCATTCGCCCTTACCGGAAATAGCTCCCCTGCTGCGGCTTCTGGTCTGTTTTGACGCAGAAATAGAAGCTGTTGAACACATTGCGCCGCATATGAGAGTTTCCGTAAGAGCCTTTTCATTTCGGGGATTAACGGCAATTCCCTCGCCGCCCTTAGTAACTCCGCCGCTTATACGATATCCCATACCGCTGAAATAATAGCTTTCGCCGACTGTAGCAAGTTCAGTCACGGTCATTTTGTTTTCGGTGATAGTACCGGTTTTGTCCGAGCAGATCACCGAAGCGCAGCCAAGAGTTTCAACGCTGTGGAGCTTATTCACAAGAGCCTTTTGTTTCAGCATACGGTTCACGGCAAGCGCAAGAGCTATTGTAACAGTAGCCGGAAGTCCCTCCGGAATAGCGGCAATTGCAATCGTGATTCCGGTCATGAGCATATCAAAAACGTTCTCGCCCCTCAAAACTCCTGCGCCGAAAACAGCAACGCATACCACCAGACATATAATTGCAACGACCTTTCCAAGCTCGGCGAGACGTTTTTGCAGAGGAGTCATTTCCTTTTCAATACTGCTGAGCATTTCAGAAATTCTGCCCATCTGAGTTTTCTTACCCGTTGCAATAACCTTTGCAAGACAAGTACCCTTTGTTGCAGAAGCTCCGCAATAGATAATATTGGCTTTATTAAGCGAATTATCGGTATCATTTTTATTTCCGGCAAGCTTTGCGACAGCCTCTGATTCACCTGTTAAAATAGATTCGTCGGTAAAAAATCCTGCTGCCTTCAAAACAGCGCAGTCCGCCGGAATACGGTCACCGGCTTCAAGCTCGATGATGTCATCCGGAACGAGCTTTGCAGCTTCGATCTCTTTAAGAGTTCCGTCACGATAGCATTTCGCCGTTGGAGCGGTCATAGATTTAAGCGCCTCAAGAGTATGCTCTGTACGATACTCCTGAATAAACCCAAGAATCGCATTAAGCAGTACGATAAGTATTATCGTGACAGCATCCGTAATCTCTCCGAGCAGAACAGAAACAACAGTCGCTGCAAGAAGTATCATGACCATAACGTCTTTAAACTGTCCGATAAAAATTCCGGCAGCGCTTGTTCTTTTGCTTTCCTCAAGGACGTTTTCGCCCTCTGTTTTCAGCCTTTCAGCCGCTTCTTTTTCAGTAAGTCCCATAATCTCAATCCTTTCAAAGGAAGTTTTGTCCTTAAAGAATATGCGAAAATGAGACAAGATATTCACAAAAAATCTGCCGACAGCTTTTAAGCCATCGGCAGATGAATTTAATTATCAGAATTTATATAATTCCTTTATCTTCTAAATATTCCTGAACATCAACCTCCACAATTTCTTCTCCGGTTCTTTGTGAATATAACTGAAGAGCGATAGTTGCGTCAGTAGGATCAATATAACCATTTCCATTCATATCTCCATACTTTACGATATTATCATAATAAGGGATATCAGCAGCATCTTTCTCCGACATTAAACACGTACAGCTATGAAGAATAAGGCACGCATCTGTCATATCTACTACACCGTCACGGTTAACGTCACCCTTTGTACTTTCACTCAAATCTTTTGTATATTGACGAAGAAGCCGTGCTGCATCAACGCCGTCAACGAAGCCATTGCCATCCATATCTCCGTATTTAACGATGTTATCATAGTATGGAATTTCAGAAGGATCAGTATCTGATATCATTAACGTATAATAACGAAGCGTAAGGGTAGCATCAATAGCGTCAATATGCCCGTCAGCGTTTACATCGCCCATCTGAATTTCAGCGGTAACTGTATCATCAGACGTTTCAGCAAATGCAGCCATAGGAGCAGCCGTAAATCCAAGTGCCAATGCGGATAAAAAAGCTGTTAATTTTTTTCATAATATTTTCCTCCTGAATTTTTAGTTAATATAATATGCCTGAAATGTATATTTTACCACAATTACATTGTAGCTTATCCCTAAAAAAATGTCAGGCATATGTTTTTTTTTTTTTTTTTTATTTTCTTCAATTGTTTTAAAATAATTTTTTTTTTTTT
>CAJKFZ010000273.1 GCA_905199285.1 uncultured Ruminococcus sp. | reverse complement strand
AGCGGCAATGAAGAAGCTCACAGGTTCGGCTAATCTGATAATAGAAAATTGTCCCGATCGTGATTTTCTTCAAAATTTTAAGGTAAATCAATATGTTATGATCGCTCAGAATCGCAAAGTAGAAGATATCGGGCGGTACATATACAATACTCTGCAATCATGGAGCAGTGCCAACAGATACGGCTTGAACGTCCACTATATGCGTGGAAACGAGGGGACAGCGGCTTTACTGCTGAATATCTTCTATTACTATTATCACAATTACCATGAGCTTACTAAGCCTTTGCGGAAGAATGAATAAACTCTTGGATTATGCATTGAATTATGAATAATTCCCCACCCTAAAAAAGGGGAATAGCTGAATAGCTTTTAAAATGCTCTGTAATCGCTTGCGAACAAAGCAATGTAATTATACTATCAATGAATTGGACGTGCTTTAACGGCGATTCTGGTGGCTGTTAGAGTATGATTGCAATAAAATTAGGAGCAGGTGCGCTTGCCTGCTCCTTTTGTTTAATTATTACTCAGATATTCTCCGAGTTCCTTAATCCATTCGGGTGTTTTGCCGCCTTTGATACTCAAAGAGCCGTTTTTATATTCGGCTTTTTCGGTGAATCCGTTCTCATTATCGAAGAAACGAACCTCATTGCAATAGGGCAGAACCTTAGCCAGATCTTCAAATCGTTTGTTGTATCTGCGCTCTACATCTACAGAGGGTATATCATGACCGCCTTTTTCTACTCGGTTTTTAATCCGTCTGATACTTTCGCCGGAGGAGCTTACTCCCACATAGTAGAGCCGTATAAAATAGTTCAGTTCCCGAGCTTTACGAATTGTTTTCAATGTGCGAACTCCTGAAAGAGTAGTCTCCTGAGTGAAATTCACGCCTTTTTTAAGGCAATCCTCAATGCGTTCAATAGCAAGCTTACCCCCCTTTATGCGGTCTCCTTCGAGTTCAGCGGTTAATTTATCGGTATCGATTATAATTCCTAAATCAGTGCTTTCAGCTGACAGAACACCGGAAAGACTGCTCTTTCCTACTCCATTAACACCGCCGATTATTGTGTATATCTTCATCCCTGCTCCTCCTCGTATTCCATTATGTCACCGGGTTGGCAGTTCAAGACCTTGCATAGCTTAGCGATAGTATCAGTTGTAACGCTTTTTCCGTTTTTGATAGCTGTAAGGGCACTTTGAGAGATAATATTCTCTTGCCTGATTCTGTATGTTGTCAACCCTTTTTCTCTCATTAAGGAGAACAGCTTGTCGTATTTTATCGGCATAGTTTTAGTTCCTTTCCTGTGGGAGCAAATTTTTACAACTCTCCCTACTTCCCATTATAATTATAACATATTTATTCACGGATTTCAATGTACATATTATACATTATTTTCCGTGAATATTTGTGCAATATTACGTCTTGACTATTCACGGAATATGGTGTATAATATAATTACAGTAAAGGACAGGAGAGAACCTAAACCGGAAGTAAACGGCAGGGGAAAACTTAAAGCCGAAGCTGAATAAAAGGGAGGTACAGAGTTATGTTAAAGGATTTCAGAAGAAAGGTAATGCAGATCGCTAACCACCTTGTTGGTCAAGGATATATCAGAGCTTGTGCAATGAAAACAGCGTGGAAACTTATAAAGACTCATGCAGTAAGCACAAAGGTTGTCGGAACATCATTTGACAACCGTCAGAACGTTCTCAGCCTGCTCATTAAATATAATCCTGCTGATGTGTCGGTTAAGCTTGTGCGTGACCGTTCCAACGCCTTTGACATCAACGCTGTAGCTGTTACAGCAGCCGTAAAAGGCAAGGTCAGTGCAGTAATAGGCTATCTCCCGAAAGCCGTAGCAAGCGTGGTAGCTACTCTCATGGACAAAGGGTTGCAAGTGTTCTCCGATACTCTCAGCATTATCGGAGGCTATGCAGATCGTGAGAACTACGGCGCAAGAATAGTAGTAAAAATATAATGCCCCTTGCATACTGGAATACACAAAGGGCAAAACCTACTCGGAGCAGGCTTCATCGCAATTTTATTATAGCATTCCTGCTCCGAAAAGTCAAGAAAAATTTTCAAAAAGGTATTGACTTTTTGGCAGACATGAAGTATAATATATTTAGTGGCAGACAAAAAGTGAGGTGATAAGAATGAGCCCACGAACAGGCAGGCCGAAAAGTGATAATCCTAAAAGTGAACGAATTACAGTTCGCCTTGATAGTGAATGTTCTGAGATATTAAGTATCTATTGTAAACAAGAGCGAATTGAAAAAGCCGAAGCAATTCGTAGAGGGATTAACAAGCTAAAGTCTGACATAAAAAAATAGAACGTTGCCCGACTACCAATCAAAACAACGTTCTATCCATACCGACAGGAAGAACCTATCTGAAATCTATTATACATCAGATTTTTCTTCTTGTCAATGCCTAACAGGAGGAAAATTATGAATAAAAAATTATGGGAGATTTCACACGAATTAACAGCCATACATTCAGCGGATTTGGAGGTGCGTGAAAATGACTAAGCAAGAAAGAGACGAGATAATGGACAATATCGCTGAGAATTTAATGCGCCTTACTGAAATATATAACAAAAAGGGAAAGAGATTCCCGACAATAGAGCTTATCGAAAGCTTTAAAACTCACCCGAATCTAAGTTTTGAGGAACGCACAAAGTTTTTGAATCTGTAATTAGGTTGCAACGAAATTCAATATTACATATCAGCAGATCGGAGACGGTCTGCTTTTTGTATATCTTCTTTTGTTATTTTTCAGATATTTAGGAGAGCTGAAAATTGCGCTTACCGATTTCTTTATTGAAAATACCTACACAGCGATTATCTTAACGAGTCCAAAATTGGTCTGGTTGATTTCTTCATTGAAAGTACTTATACTATCGAATACTGGGCAGATATAAAAAAGAGTTTAAGAGGTTGTCATCAATTTGATGAACAGTTAAAACATACGGCAGCCACTCCGAAATTTTCGGACTGGTTGATAAACTTGCGACGAAATTCGTCGGGCGTTATACAGTTTGTGCCGACGAAATTCGTCGCAACAAAATCATGGATATATCGCTGTCCGAAATTCGTACGGCGTTATTCAAATGTCCGAAATCCGGACGAAGCAACCGCTAATATTCGGTATGGTTCTTAAACGCTTTACAATGCGCTTTATAGAAAATCATAAACTTCCCATGCCTTGTCAGTGTTGAGACTTTTTGCGTGAAGTAATGCTCCCTTTTCTGTCCAGAGATAAAGCACACGAATTTTGTTTGGATTTTGCAATCCGAAATTTTCCGAATGCAAAAATTCTTTCAATTCATTTCCTGTAAGACGATAGAAGTGTTTACCCTCTGTGTTTAATTTATCTATTGACTTTTTTGATAAGCCTGTAATATTACAAGCATTTTGAATATCGGGTTCGACAGATGGATTATTTGACAGTCCGAGAAGATAATCTAACGAAGCGAGAGCGAACCGAGAGTGAAACCGTGAAAGTGGGAATTACTTCGTCCAAAATCCGGACGTAGCAACAGAATATTTT
>CAJKFZ010000272.1 GCA_905199285.1 uncultured Ruminococcus sp. | reverse complement strand
CCTTTGGTCAGGTCAAGGGCAGAAAGCCCTTGTGGGGTATCGGGGCAAAGCCCCGCAAAGGACAGCGTGGAGTGAAGAAAACAGAATTAAAACTCGCCATTCCGTCAAATTTAAAATAGAACATAATTCCACGCTGTCCGCATAAACCAGTGAGCACAGCGAAGCGCATGCGAACGGACGGCTATATCTCCAGTCCGAAACTTATGGAAAGCGCTGTATTCACCTTATTCATAGACCTAAGATCAAGTTCTCCCATTTTATCCTTCAATCGTTTTTTGTCAATAGTCCGTATCTGTTCAAGCAAAACGATACTGTCTTTTGCAAGTCCGCACTTATCTGCCTGAACCTCAATGTGAGTGGGCAGGTGAGTTTTGTCACGCTGGCTTGTTATAGCTGCGGCTATTACTGTTGGACTGTGCTTGTTTCCAACGTCGTTCTGAACGATAAGTACTGGTCTGATACCGCCTTGTTCTGAGCCAACTACCGGGCTCAGATCGGCATAATAAATTTCTCCTCTTTTTACTGGCATAATGTTAATCTCCCGAATTTATAATAAATGCTTGCTGTCAATATTATTGCCCCTTGGGGCTGAAATTATACAACTGCAATTTATTATATGCATTTCGGGAGATTAGTGTTTTTATGATTTATTTGTGATTTTACGCTTTATAAAGATTACTGCGCAAATTATTGCAGAGCCTGCTGCGTAGCAGATCAGATCAATAGGTGAAAAGCTTGTGCCGATCAGCGTACGGAAAAACTTTATTCCGCCAAGACCAAGAATATCAACGATGTTTATTTTCTGCAAAAATTCGACGATAAATGCAAATATCATAACTCCCACAGATACGATATAACCGTTGAATCGTCCGCCTGTGATCGACTGTACAAAACAGTAGACTACCCAGACTACGATAACGTCACCGAGGTAATTTCGAACAAATCCGCCGTGAATAAACAATGCTATAAGAACCTCGGTCAGCGTGAGAAGGAGAAATCCTAATATATACGGTATGCGTTTTTTCATTTTATTTTCCTCGCAAGATCCGGAAAAATCTCAAGGCTTCGTTTCAGGATTCCGTTCATATATGCAAGTGCGATACCGTAATTGGTGAAAGGAACTTTCTGATCTTCGGCAGTTTTCCTGCGGTAAGTTACTTCACGTTCGTTCAGCATACAGCCTCCGCAGTGAATAACGAGGCTATAGGGCGAGAGATCCTCTGGAAATTCACGTCCTGATGTAAGACAGATATTGAGATTTTTTCCCGTTGTCTTTTTCAGAAGAGCCGGAAGTTTCACGCTTCCGATATCTCCGCACTGTCTGTGGTGAGTGCATCCCTCCGAAATAAGAACGCTGTCGCCGTCTTTCAGCATGGGGATCGCTGCTGCTCCGGCAACTGCCGTTTCGAGGAATCCCTTATATCTCGCCATAAGAATCGAGAATGAAGTCAGGGGGATATCTTCCGGTACTATTTTGCTCACCATGGCGAATGCCTGACTGTCAGTTATGACCATTTTCGGCTTGGAACTTAGCTTTTTAAGAGTTGCCTCAAGCTGAAATTCTTTTGTTACCGCCGCAATAGCTCCTGCATCAAGGATATCACGCAGAGTCTGCTGCTGTGGAAGGATGATCCGTCCTTTCGGAGCAGCCTCGTCGATGGGAGTAACGAGGACGATAACATCTTCTTCGTTTATCAGATCTCCGACTATTCTTTTGCCCGAATTATCGGTTCTTACAAGAGCGGCGATCTTCTCTTTAAGCTCTTGAATATTCGTTTTATCAACTGCGCTTATGGATATATCGTTCTCGCTGCCGACGGATTTATTCAGGATATCCGACTTATTATAGGCAATTATATACGGTATATCCTTATCTTTGAAAAGCCGGACAAGCTGGTTTTCTGTTTCGGTCATACCGACGGTGGAGTCTATAACAAGAACGGCAATATCGGTTCGGTTGAGGATTTGTTTCGTCTTTTTTACACGCAGCTCTCCGAGAGCACCCTCGTCATCAAATCCGGGAGTATCTATGATAACTACTGCTCCGAGAGGAAGAAGTTCCATCGCTTTTGTAACAGGATCGGTCGTTGTTCCTTTAACATCGGAAACAACGGAAAGCTCCTGTCCCGTAACAGCGTTTACTACGCTGGATTTTCCTGCATTTCTTCGTCCGAAAAAGCCGATATGAACTCTTTCGCCGGAAGGAGTATCGTTAAGGCTCATAATAAATTACCTCCAAAAGAATAAGAACCTGTCGGAATGGATAATGTTGTCAACTTAAGCGGGGACGCTGTCCCCGTACCCCTGCCAAAGGGGAGTACTCGCCTAACTGGCGCCCGTCCCCTCTGTCGGCAAGCCGACATCTCCCCACACTGTGGGGAGTTACCCTTTGGAAACCCGATATTAATCATCCCTGATACCCATAAAGGGCATCAGGGATGATTAGGGCAGAACGCCCATAGCATGAACGCTCTTTTGAAAAGAGTGTAAAGAGCAGAATACCTTAAGTTGACGGAATTGCCATCATGACAGGTTCTTTGAAATTGTTTTAGAATGAGATCTGGTCAAGAACGCTTCTGAGTGCTGCTGCACTTTTCTGGAGCTTCTCAACTTCAGCATCCGTAAGCTTGGGGCAGACCTCTTTTTCAATACCGTTGCTGCCAAGTACTGCCGGAAGGCTGAGGCAGACATTGTTGATGCCGTATTTATCTTCTATAAGATAGGAAACCGTGATGATATTGTTTGCGTCACGAAGAATGGAATCGCAGATCTTGTTTACAGACATTGCGATAGCATAGAAAGTTGCGCCCTTTCTCTTGATAACTTCTGCACCGGCTTTGCGAACTTCGTCGATGATCTCGTCCTCGTTGATTTTAACGTGATCCTGATCCTGACAGTATTCTTCCATAGGAATACCGGCAATATTCGTGAGCGACCACGGAATAAAGGAAGAATCGCCGTGCTCGCCGAAAACATAAGCGTGGATGCTGTTCGGGCTGAGTCCTACATGATCGGCAATGCTTGAACGCAGACGTGATGTATCAAGAGCTGTACCGGAACCGATTACCTGCTTTGGTGAAAGGTCTGTACACTGTAAAATAGTATATGTTAAAACGTCAACGGGATTGCTTACAACAACGTAAACTGCATCCGGAGCGTACTTTGCAACCTGCGGCATAACTTCCTTGATGATATTTACGTTTGCCTGAGCAAGATCAAGTCTTGTCTGACCGGGTTTTCTTGCAAGACCGAGAGTAACGACAACGATATCTGAATCTTTTGCGTCTTCATATGTACCGTCACAAATCTCAACGTTATGACCGAAAGAAACTCCCTGACGAATATCCATAGCTTCGCCCTTAGCCTTAGCCTTGTTGATGTCAACGAGAACTACGTCAGAGCAGGTTCCTGCAACTGCAAAAGTATATGCGATGGAAGCGCCTACGTTTCCAGCGCCGAGTATAGTAATTTTGCTTCCGTTTTTAGCTTTATCACTCATTGTAATAGCCTCCGTAATCAAATTTGTCAGGAGCGATTCTCCTGATCTCTTTATACTATATTATAGCATATACTT
>CAJKFZ010000271.1 GCA_905199285.1 uncultured Ruminococcus sp. | reverse complement strand
AAAAAGCAGCGAACCGGAAATTAGCTTTTACTCATTGACTGAGATTAAAGCGGATCCTGATAAAATGATAAATCAGTTAGATGGAAATATTAAGTTATCTGCAAGTACTGATGAACTTTTAACATCGGAAGATAATTTGGTGTATTTTTATGCTAAGCCAGATTACAAAAATGTTACCAGTATGACATTAATAGATTCCGAAACAAATACTGTACTTGCAACAATGTATGATGATGGTGACTTCGAAAATCATGGCGATGATTTAGAAAATGACGGTACCTTCTCATGTAAAATAAATGTGAATAATGGGTGTGAAAAAGTTCTTTCTTTCATTGCAGAAGATAATAATATAGCTTCTAATAGTTTTGACGTTACTGTTTATGAGACTATTTCTGATAAAGAAATTAATATGATGCTTGCAGTTGACTATGCAATACAAGATCTATTTGATTCAAATAACTATTCAAACGCTTCATTAAATGAAAAAATAAACATGGCAAGATTATTGTTAGATACTTTATCATGTACAGGGACAGAAGATTATCCTATCAGTTTAATTGACCCTATTTCTATTAACTTTAATCCAGATGTTAACTTGTATACTTTTAGATATGTTTGTGGAATAGACGGATATTTAAAAGTTGAAATAAATGAGGAGGGTAGTGAAAAAAATGGAACATTATCCGACGATTGGGTTGAAGAAAATGAAGATGTAGCAAAATCAAATGTAACACCTTATATCGGAAATGCTCGGATAGTTTATGATTTTAATGTTTTTGAAGGAAATGATTCGTTTAGCCTTAACTCATATTTATCGTTTGTAGATAAATGGAATAAAGATGGTTTAAGCACATCCATTTATTATAATCAAAATGTGGATGAATTGAATACAATTTCTGAGTATAAAAGTTTAAAAGGTTATGATTTTATTGTTCTTGCAGCACATGGTGGCGATTGGGGAGGTAAAATCATTTTATCTACAAATGAAAAGCCAACAAATGAAAAGCTTAAAGAATACTATAAAGACATTCGTGGTGACAGAATTATCCGAAATGGTAGTCATTTTGTAGTTACATATAAGTTCTTCGAATACTATTACGATGAAAATGATCTGGATGGTTCTGTAGTGTATTTACATAGTTGTGATCAATTCGGTGTTGATGGCGTTGCTAACTATCTCATGGCAGACGCTTTTTTATCAGCTGGTGCGAACACTGTTATTGGATTCAATAACAGTGTAACGCCTTCATATGATCATAATATAATGAATTCATTTGTTGAATATATGTTAGCTGGAAAAACAGCAGGTGAATCATTAGAATTAGCTAAGTCTGAAAATACGGGGGCAGGTAACGCAACTGCTATGATTGCAGGAAATATTAATAAAAAATGGATTAATAGCGGAATTAAAAACGGAGACTTTGAATTAGATGCAGATGTACCTAAGTATTGGAATTATGATGGTGATATAAAAATTCTTGATTCTTTAGGCACTTTTGATAATAAAGGCAATCAGTTCTTATTTATATCGACTGGAATAGGATACAAAAATGATATTCAAAATAGTCAAGTGAGTCAAGTCCTTTATATTCCAATAGGTATGACCAAATTAACATTATCATATAATGTATTATCTGAAGAGCCTATGGAATGGATTGGCGATGAGTATGATGATGAGTTTACTGTTAATATTTATTCAGGATCTGATTGCACAAATGTATTAAGGGAATCCACAAATACATCGGAATGGCATAGAACAAACATAATTAACTTCTATGGTGGTGATAATACCATGTATGAAACAAAATGGAAAACAGTTACAATTGATATCAGTCGATATGCAGGAAAGTCCATAAAATTGGAGTTTAATATGAGCAATATTGGCGATAACAGTTATGACTCTGCCGTACTTATTGATAATGTTAAGATAGCATAATGGAGGATAAGGGCTTATGAGAAAAAAGTTAATAGCAATAGTAACGTTCTGTGCAGTATTATCTCAATCTTTTTTAGGAAAGGCATTGAATGCAAACGCAGAGGAATATGCTATTTCTTTTGTACTGAATGGTCATTCCCGAAACGCAGAATATTTTTTAGATGAAGAAAACAGAGATGTTATTTTTTCAGCAACCTGTATTAAATACGATGGAAATAATGTCGAACTTGTTGATACAGAAACAAATGAAGTTATTTCTACAATGCTGGATGACGGTGATTTTGAAAACAGCGGCGATGACTTGGACAATGACGGTACATGGTGTACTAAGCTGAATTTTGACAACAAGGGCGCCGGTGAGTACAGCTATTATGCAAGAATTACTGATGAAAATGGCAATATTTACAAAACTAAAACTTTATCTGTTGTTATATTTGATACCACAACGGAAGATATGATGAAAGATGCAGAGGCAAACCAAAAGATTGCTGATTTACAGAATAGCGATGAATTTAAATCTGCTTCTCTTGAAGAAAGAAAAATTATGGCTGAAAAGTTATTGAATTCCTTAGTAGATGAAGGATATATCAATGACGGCTCAATAGAATATCCTCAAGACGGATTGTTTACATGGTTGTTTACAGCAACAGGAATTGAGGGATATTTTGATTTTTCAATTCATGATCATGAAAATGAAGGTAACAATGAAAAATACACTGTTACACTAAAACTGAATGGTCATTCCCGAAACGCAGAATATTTTTTAGATGAAGAAAACAGAGATGTTATTTTTTCAGCAACCTGTATTAAATACGATGGAAATAATGTCGAACTTGTTGATACAGAAACAAATGAAGTTATTTCTACAATGCTGGATGACGGTGATTTTGAAAACAGCGGCGATGACTTGGACAATGACGGTACATGGTGTACTAAGCTGAATTTTGACAACAAGGGCGCCGGTGAGTACAGCTATTATGCAAGAATTACTGATGAAAATGGCAATATTTACAAAACTAAAACTTTATCTGTTGTTATATTTGATACCACAACGGAAGATATGATGAAAGATGCAGAGGCAAACCAAAAGATTGCTGATTTACAGAATAGCGATGAATTTAAATCTGCTTCTCTTGAAGAAAGAAAAATTATGGCTGAAAAGTTATTGAATTCCTTAGTAGATGAAGGATATATCAATGACGGCTCAATAGAATATCCTCAAGACGGATTGTTTACATGGTTGTTTACAGCAACAGGAATTGAGGGATATTTTGATTTTTCAATTCATGATCATGAAAATGAAGGTAAAACGACTACATCATCTTCGTCAACAACTACAACAACAGTAACCACCACAATAACAGTCGAAACTAATACAGAACAGACAACTGAGCCGCCTGCCACTGACGCAGGAGGCAGCGTTACCACAGAAACCTCAACCGTTCCTCCCACAACGACTACCGGAACGGAAACAACATTACCTCAAACCGGTTATTCCAAATGGTATCAGGCGCTTATTGCAGCGGCAATGGGAATGATCGGAATCGGCTCGACAGCAATTGTAAGGTCGGGTATCTTTAGAAAAAAGGAAAACAATAGTTAAAATATGTTTCAAGTTAAGGGTGCACTGTGATTGCAATGCACCCAATTTTTCTG
>CAJKFZ010000270.1 GCA_905199285.1 uncultured Ruminococcus sp. | reverse complement strand
ATAACTGAGTATCAGAGTTTACATACAATACAAAATTTCTCTGCCGCCGATTTAACATCCTCTGCTGCAAAAATTGCTGATACAACGGCTATTCCGCTTTGCCCGCAGTTTTTTATTCCGGAAACGTTTTCAACCGTTATCCCTCCGATAGCAACAGCAGGTATGCTGACTGAAGCGCAGATCTCACGGAGCTTTTCAGGAGTTATTCTTATTGCATTTTTTTTGGTAGGTGACGGAAAAACTGCTCCGACTCCTATATAGTCTGCTCCTGATATTTCCGCAAACCGAGCTTGCTCAACAGTTTTAGCTGTTGCTCCAATTATGAAATCTTCTCCTGCGAAACGTCTTATTTCGGCAACCGGAGCGTCTTCTATTCCGACGTGAACTCCGTCTGCACCGATTGCAACAGCAGCTTTATAGTCATCGTTTATGATGAGCGGAACTCCGTATTGGCGGCAGATTTTCAGAACTTCTTCTGCTTCTTCGAAAAGCTTTTTTGTACTTAGATTTTTTTCTCTTAATTGAATACAGGTAACTCCTCCAAGGATAGCCTGCTCAACCTGTTCTGCAATATTCCGTCCTTTTAAACAATTCCTGTCGGTTATCGCATAAAGTGAGAGCTGTTCGGATTTAAACTTCATTCTATCACCGCATTTCTTAATTCTTTCATATATTTTTCAGGATCTTTGCAAGTCATAAGCCCGCTCATGATACAAGCTCCCGAAGCCCCGGCATTTCGTACTGACTCTATATTTTCAGGCTTTATTCCGCCAATTGCATAAACTGGAATATTTACCGAACTGCAGACGCTTTTCAAAAATTCAAGTCCTCTCGGAGTTAAACCGTACTTGCACTGCGTTTCAAAAATGTGTCCTGCAACAACGTAATCAGCGTCCAAGCTTTCGGCCTCTGCGGCTTCTTCTGCCGAATGTACGGATGCTCCGATGACCTGAAATTCATTTCTTATATAATCAGGAAAACTCCTGAGAACCACCATCGGCAAATGTATATCTTTGGCATTCAGCTTCTCGGCAGTTGCTGTATAACTGTGTATACTGCACGGTATATCGTATTTCCGGCAAATTTTCACTGACATAGATGCAAATCTGGTATAATCAATTCCGATAAGCTCCTTTTCTCGGAGAATTATTCTGTCAGGCTTTGCGGCAGCTATTTTTTCGAGCCTCAGCAAATAGTCCTCGCAGCAGTTTTTTCTGTCGGTAATGCAAATAATTTTAAACATAGAGATAATCGTTCAGTACGGGCTGGAGTCCATCGCCGGACATATCATCGTACATCTTTTTAAAACTTCTGCCGTCGTTTATTTCAAACTGCTCGTCACCGCCTTCGCTGACGTTCTCCTTTCCTGTGTACTTACTTTCATGATCGCCGATTCCGGTTGAAACTCCGGCGGAAACCTTTGTTGCAGCGATTTTAACGATGCCATTGCGGAATGTTTCGCTTTCTCTTGATGAAACGGTTATTCCGCAGAACGGCATGAAAATTCTATAAGCGCAAAGAACCTGACAAAGCTGACGTTCATGAACATCAAGCGGATTTATTGCTTCGTTATTCACGATTGGACGAAGTCTCGGGCATGAAAGTGAAATTTCTGCATGAGGATATTTTCTTTGCAAATAATACATATGAAGGGCGCTTGCAAGAGCGTCTTTTCTGAAATCAGAAAGACCAAGAAGTGCAGAACCGGCAACGCCTCTCATTCCAGCCATCAACGCTCTCTCCTGAGCGTCAAAACGATACGGCCAGACCCTTTTATGTCCCATAAGATGAAGCTGTTCATAGCGATCACTGTCATAAGTCTCCTGAAAAACGGTAACATAATCGACTCCGCATTCGTGAAGATAACGGTATTCGTCCGTATTTACCGGATATATTTCGACTCCGACCATTTTAAAATATTTTCTCGCAAGCCGGCAGGCTTCTCCAATGTATTCAACACCGCTTTGGGAACGGCTTTCACCTGTCAGAATTAGAATTTCTTCCATTCCACTGTCAGCAATTATCTGCATTTCATGCTCGATCTGCTCCATATCAAGCTTCATTCTCTTGATATCATTATAGCAGTTGAATCCGCAGTAAACGCAGTAATTTTCACAATGATTGGCTATATAAAGCGGTGTAAACAGATAAACCGTGTTGCCGAAGTGTTTTTGAGTTTCAAGTCTTGCACGTTCAGCCATTTTTTCAAGGAACGGTTCGGCTGCCGGCGAAAGAAGCGCCTTTAAATCCTCAACTGTGCAGTTTTCGTGAGAAAGAGCAGCACGAACATCTGCCGCAGTATATGAGTCATAGTCGTAGCTTTTCATTTCCGAAATGACCTTGCCGCAGATATCGGAATTTATCTGTTCCATTCCGTTCATATATTCCATATGGTTTGTACGTGATTCAGGATCGTTTTCAAGCTCGTGCTTTTTTTTCAGAGCAGCTTCAGAAAGATTATCAGAATCAACGAAATATTTATTGTCCATTTTATTTCTTCCTTTGAGAGATTATTTTTCTGTACAGAATTCAACCTTTTCTCCGTTAAGGATCATATTAGTCGTTCTTACAGCGCACATTTTTCCGCACATTGAACAGGTATGTCTGTCCGCAGGAGGAGTGCTTTCAAAGTATTCTCTTGCTTTTTCACCGTCAATGGCAATGTCAAACATCTTCTCCCAGTCAACGGCATGACGTGCTTCTGCCATAGCGTTGTCTGCATCCGTTGCATGAGGTATCCCCTTTGCGATATCGGCTGCATGAGCGGCTATTCTGCTTGCAATAATTCCCTCTTTTACATCGTTAAGGTCGGGAAGTCTGAGGTGCTCTGCCGGAGTTACATAACAAAGGAAATCTGCTCCGCTTGCTGCTGCAATAGCTCCGCCGATAGCTGACGTAATGTGATCGTAACCTGGAGCAATATCCGTTACGAGAGGTCCGAGCACATAGAAAGGAGCGTTGTGGCAGATTCTCTTCTGAAGCTTCATGTTGGCAGCTATTTCATTCATCGCCATATGTCCCGGACCTTCGACCATAACCTGAACGTCCTTTGCCCATGCTCTTTCGGTTAAAGCGCCAAGCTCGATAAGCTCCGAAATCTGACCTGCGTCTGTAGAATCGTCAATGCATCCCGGACGGAGAGCATCACCGAGGCTGATAGTAACATCGTATTCACGAAGAATTTCAAGAACTTCATCGTAATGCTCGTAGAAAGGATTTTCATTACCGGTCATCATCATCCATGCAAAAAGGAGCGAGCCGCCTCTTGAAACGATATTCATTTTTCTCTTATCACGCATAAACGCTTCAACTGCACGTTTGTTTATTCCGGCATGGATAGTCATGAAATCTACGCCCTCTTCCGCATGAGCCTTAACGACTTTAAGGAAATCCTCGGCTGTTATTTCAAGAAGATCTTTTTCAAGGTAGCCGATAGCGTCATACATTGGTACAGTTCCTATCATAGCGGGAGCTTTTTCAATAAGCTGTTTGCGGAAAGTATTTGTTTTTCCGTAATTGCTGAGATCCATGATAGCTTCTGCGCCGAATTTAAGGGCAGTTTCAACCTTCTGCATTTCAACGTCATAATTTTTGCAGTCGCCTGAGACTCCGAGATTAACATTTATTTTTGT
>CAJKFZ010000269.1 GCA_905199285.1 uncultured Ruminococcus sp. | reverse complement strand
GAAAGAATGTGTGTATACTCACTCAGTAATAGTAGGTACGTAACGAAACGGAGGTGGATATCAAATTATTCGTCTGCCGTTTTTCATTCTTCTGCTATGGAAAGGAATTTTATGAAGCTGAAAGAAATAATCACGGTTGACAGCAATCCGTTTGCGGACACAGAGTTCGGTCAACTGGAATGTGTTGAAGTTAACGGCAAGCTGTACTTTCCCGCATCGGAGTGTGCAAAAGTTCTCGGATATCACAATCCGAGAAAGGCAATCATCGATCATTGCGACGAACCAATAAAGCTTACTGTTCCTCATCCGCAGAGTCCGTCAAAAACTATCGTGAAGAATTATATCAGCGAGGGAGATTTATATTCGCTGATATTCAATTCAAGGTTACCGATCGGCAGACAGTTTCGTGATTGGATATGCAACGAGGTACTTCCGACGATAAGGAAATACGGATTTTATGTCACACCGAAAGTTCTTGCGGAATGCGATGGCGATCCCGAAAAGCTTAAGCGTAAGCTGATGGAAATACAAAGTTATCAGTTCTGGAATTACTGTCTGGAGCACCCTGATAAGGCGGCAGATCTGATATCGAAGTTTTATGAAAAGGCTATGAGAGCAGATGATATTATAGACGCTGAGTTTTGTGATGAGGTAAGTAACGAAACAGCGTGCCTGACTGAATGTTCGGTGGTGCGTAACGAACTGCGCACGGCAAACAGCGCCGAAATATCGCCAGTGTGAGCCTGTAAGCTCTTGATGGTATCCTTACCCTACCGAGGTCACTTAAAGCCCACACAAGCGATTTGTGAGCCGCTGTGGGCAATTCGTGTTATTAGTTTTAATTCGGATAATGAAAAGGCAGTTGGCAATCTGCACAAATCCCCGATATGCAGCGGTTAAAGCAAATCAAAATATTTCAAAGCAGGTTAAAGTCTTGGCGTCAAATGCCGCCAAGACGTTCACAGCGGACAGCAAAGCTGACCGCAAAAGCGCCGAAAATACGAGGCTTTTGCAAAGGTCTTGTGCATATTTTCGGCAGTCGCCTCATGGAGTCAAAATATGGCTTTTCTCGAAAATTAGGGGTCGCAAGTGCAGAATAGTGCGTAAAATCGGCATATTTTCAGGCGTCGTAAGAGAAAAAGGAGTGGTTTTATGGCAAAAGAAAAAATGGCTGTA
The DNA here is from genome assembly GCA_905199285.1 of uncultured Ruminococcus sp. GTDB lineage: Bacteria > Bacillota > Clostridia > Oscillospirales > Ruminococcaceae > Ruminococcus. Next base: position 2,463 of record CAJKFZ010000269.1, on the reverse strand, counting down.
TATTTCCAGCCGGAAACAATTAAGAAGATCGAACAGGAGTATCAAGAGGACAATTGTGCCTCAAAAACAGAATTTATTGAGAAAGCCGTGAAGTTTTACATCGGCTATCTTCGTCAGCAGGATGAGGTAAATTACATTTCGCCGATGATAACAGAAACGGTCAAGGCGCAGATCAAAGGTACGGAACAGCGGCTTGCAAGGTTACTTTTTAAGGTAGCTGTCGAGCTTGGAAAGCTGTCTCACATGACTGCGGCTATCAACGATGTGGATGATGAAACGCTGGATAAGCTTCATGCTATGTGTGTTAATGAGGTTCGTAAAATCAACGGCATTATCGATTACGAGGACGCTGTTGATTTTCAGCAAAGCTAATATGGTGCGTAACGAATTCGTATTATAAAATTTAAATATGAAAGGACTGAACTGATTTGTTTACACGAAAATTAACAATCAAGACAACGAAGTGGAGGGCGATAACACAATGCCAAGACAAAGAGAAATCCCTAAAATCAATTCTGTCACAGTTATCTACAACGGTGACACGAAAACCTTCGATACGTTTATGGAGTCCATGATCAACGACTACTTAAATTCGGATAGTATGTCCAAAAGCTCTGACTCCGATTTTATTGATAAGGTAGAAATTATTGATAAAACAGCGTAATCGCTGGACTTTCAGGTCGCCTTGTGGTAGTGTCTGTTGTAACGCAGACACACCCTGACGTGCCTGCCAAAGCTAAAGGAGGTCGATATTTTATGAGGGCATGGTTATACTATCGCCTGTCCAGAGATGAAGATCAGGAGATGAACAGCCTGCAAAATCAAAGGCAGATACTTGTAGATTATGCAGAGCAAAAAGGTTATGAAATAGTCGGAGAGAGCTTTGACGACAATGTTTCCGGAATGACTTTTGAGCGTAAAGGTCTTGGAGAATTAGAAACAGCAGTAGAGGATGGCAAGGTCGATACGATTTTAGTGAAAGATCTTTCGCGATTAGGACGTCACAGAACACAGACTGCATTATTCATTGACTATCTTCTTGAAAACGGAGTAAACGTAATTTCAGTAACCGAGAGCATCGATTCTGCCAACGAAAATGATGATTTAATCATCGGATTCAAGCAGATCGTCAACGACTTGTACGCTAAGGACATCAGTAAAAAGGTACGTGCAGGAATCCGACAAAAGCAAAAAGCCGGACTTGTGGTTAATCTTCCGATGGGTTATTACAAGGACAGAAACACCAACGAAATTAAAATAGACGAGCAAGGAGCGGATATTGTCCGTGAAGTGTTTGAACTTTATTTAAACGGCTATGGTTTAACTACTATAGCCAAAATGATGAATTCTCGTGGAATCAAGTCGCCTGAGTACTTCTCACACCGCCGAGCAGGAGCGCAGAGGACAGAGATGTGTAAAAAATTCCTATGGGCGCAGACCACTGTAAAGAGACTTATCCAAAATGAAATCTATACCGGAACACTCGTCAATCACAAAACTGTGACCAATAAAATCCGTAAAACAAAAGCTTTTATTCCCGAAAACGAACGTTACCGGCATGAGAACTATTTACCGCCGATTATTGATAAACAGACATGGGAACAAGCGCAAATTCTACTTGCTTCACGTCTAAAAACAGGAGCGAGAGCTAGTGAGGATAAGGTTATCCATCGCTATTCAGGTATGATAAAATGTGCCGAATGCGGAGCAAGTCTGATCGCCAAAAAGCGAAGTCTGAATGGCGTTCCTTATGTGGAATATTCATGTAACAGCTACAACCGCTACGGAAAACAGCACTGTACTCCTCATCGCATTCACGAAAGTCAGATAGATAAATTGGTAATTGAAGAGCTGTCACAGTGGCGGGAGAAGATAATTTCGGAAAGCTATAAGTATGATAAAATCGTCCGAGAATGGGTTCGCAACAGACCGATTTATGAACAGAAAATCAAGCAGTACAACGATAGAATCATAGTAATTAGAAATCAAATTGAAGAAATCATAATGGAGCGTATCTCCGACCGTGAACACGCTGAAGTCTACAATAATATGATTTCAAAGCGTGAGGAGCAGATAGCCGATCTCGAAAAGAAGATTTCAGACTGCAAAATATATGATAAGATCAGCAAAGAAAAGCACTCCAAACTGAAAAGCACCGCAGAAATGCTTGATGAAATTCTTGAAAAAGGGGAGTTGTCCGACGCACAACTCAGGACTCTTATCCGCAGAATTGTAGTTCATCAGAACGATGATAAAAGTCTTGATATCAGACTTGAGTTTAACGGGGATTTTGAGGATAGCGTGTCCGTTTATGTGGAAAGTGAAACGGCATAAAAGTTAAATAAACAGGGGTGTCAAAAAAAGACTGCACTCATATAGAAGTTTTATTTCAACTACCATAAGAGACCTTTACAGCAAGCTATGAAAACAAATAGGCTGATACTTTTTCGCGATGTAGTGTCC
>CAJKFZ010000268.1 GCA_905199285.1 uncultured Ruminococcus sp. | reverse complement strand
TCAGAACTATGAAAAATGAATTGATGGAAACAAACAACACAGGCTTTCTCGCTTTGCAGGACTTTGATCTTGCTAACGTGATGAGCGAGGAAATGGACGGTCTTTCCGCTACTTTTGAGCGTGTGAAAATACCGTCAGGCGGTGGAATTATGTTTGAGATTCCCGGCGATAATCCCGATGAACCGGAAACTGTCAAAGAATTTTCGGCAGTCATCCTCTATCAGCACTCTCTGAATGCCTATTACAAAAGCGAGTATCAGGGCGGATCGAATCCGCCCGACTGCGGCAGCTATGACGGTCATAACGGCGAGGGTACTCCCGGCGGAAACTGCGATTCCTGTCCGCTGAATCAGTATGGCTCCGGCAAGAACGGTGCAAAAGCCTGCAAGAACCGCCGCCGTCTGTATCTGCTCCGTGAAGGCGAGATTTTCCCGATGATTTTATCGCTGCCAACTGGCTCGCTGAAAGCATTTACACGTTATCTCATGCGTGTGATTCCGAAGTATAAAAATTCCAACGCTGTGGTGACCAAGTTTACTCTGAAGAAAGCGTCAAGCAACACAGGCATCAATTACAGTCAGGCGCAGTTTGCAGTAGAACGTGCTTTGTCGCCGGAGGAATATCAGCTGATCTCTGCCATGACGGAACAAGTCAAGGCTCTCAGCCGAAATGTGGGTTATGATGCAGAGGATGCATTGAATGTTGATCCGGAAACAGGCGAAATTATCGAACCGCTGAATTGAGGAGAATGTTATGGAAAATTATAAATGCATCATTTCGGTGCAGGAAATTCAGGATTACATAGGTGATTCAAAAATTATCTCTTTTGACTATGAAACTGCACCGAACGAGCCTTACCAAATGGAAGAAAAAGCTGCCCTTGACCCACATAAAAGTCATATTGTGGGATGTAGTTTTTCTGTGAAAGAGCATACAGGGATCTACGTCCCTGTTGCTCATAAAATTGGAGAAAACATTGATAATACGCCGTTTTTGCATTTCCTGCACAGCTTTCTCACAAATAAAAATATCATCAAAATCGCACACAATATTGCCTTTGAATCTGCGGTGTCCTGTCATCAGGACATCGTGATTCAGCCGCCGGTGTATGACACAATTTGTGCGGCACAGATGACCTTGAAAAGCAATTATGAGTTTCGCAAACTTGCAGACAGCGGTCTGAAAAGACTGACAGCAGAGCTTTGTCATGAACCTCTGCCCACGTTTACAGAAGTCACTAACGGCAGGCATTTTGATGAACTGGATGCACAAGATTCTGAAACGGTACGTTACGGCTGTGCGGACTCTGATTTTGCACTTCGGCTGTATCATATTTTTAACAACTGGTTTGACCGTTTTCTGCCGAAACATCGGTATATTGTGGAGCAGATAGAATCTCCCACAGCAGTGTATCTCGGCATTATGAAGCACAACGGTGTACCTATGGATTCAGATTTGATGAAGTTCCGTCAGCAGGAAGCAGAACAGCAGATGCAGCGTATCAGAAACGAGATCACAATGCTCATTGGTGACGTTGAAATCGGAGCAAACTGCGGTACAAAGGCATTTAAGGATTATCTCTATCAGACCTTGAAGCTACCTGTTATGAAAGTAACTGCATCCAACAAAGAAGCGGCAGATGACGCTTCCATGATCATGCTGAAGGAGTGGTGCGATGTAAATCGCCCTGAACTTTCGTCATTGTTCACGTTGGTACAGGAATACAGAAAATGGGGCAAGATCAAGTCCACCTACATTGACGGATATCTGAAATATCTGAATTCTGCAACGGGCAGGATTCATCCGGATTTCTTTGCATTATCCACTGAAACAGGACGTATGAGCTGCCGAAATCCAAACATTCAAAATTGTCCAAGAAAAAGCAATGACCCTATCGGTGTCCGTAACTTTATCAAAGCAGCGGAAGATCATCTTATCCTGTCGCTTGATTTCTCGCAGATCGAACTGCGTGTGGGAGCGTTTTACTGTCGTGATAAGACTATGATGGAAACATACCAAAATGGCGGTGATATTCATGCTGCGACAACTTCTGTTATCTTCGGCTATACCTATGAAGAAGCGCAGGACAAGCACAGAAAAGAGTACAAGGAACAGCGTACTATCGCCAAAAACGTAAATTTCGGAACGTTCTACGGACTGTTTCCAAAAGGTCTGCAAAGTACGCTGAAATTCAAAGCCGGCGTAGAGAAATCTATTGATGAATGTTCTGAAATCATTTCAAATCTGAAAGCCGGATATCCTGCACTGACAACGTGGCAGGAGGAAACAAAACGTGATGCAGCAGGAAAAATGTATATTGAAACATGGCTGGGACGCAGACGTTATCTTCCCAATATCAGAAGTGATAACTGGAGACTAAAGTCCTTTGCAGAACGATGTGCATTGAATACACCGATTCAGGGAACGGCTGCGGATATTCTGAAACTTGCGATCGTGCGTATTTTAGAGGGACTGCCGTCACGTCCGTGGCTGAAACCTATATTGCAGATTCACGATGAACTGACGTTTATTATTCCAAAAGCCAGGCTTGATGAAACAGTCACTTTCATTAAAAGCTGCATGGAACAGCAGCCGTTTCCGGAGTTTGACCTGCCCCTTGTGGCAGAGGCGTCCGCAGGTGAAACCTTCGGCAATTTAGAGGAATTGGAGGGATGAGTTTGGCATCAACGCACAACAGCGAGGGATATTTCTCGCCTACAGAATTTGAAGCAATGAAAAGAATTGAGAGTGAGGAACGAAAAGCACGGCGTTTAGCTGCTTTTCGCCCTCTGGTATATATCTGTTCTCCCTATCGCGGCAATACAAATGAGAACATTGAAAATGCACGAAAATACAGCCGTTTTGCGGTCAGACATCACAGCATTCCTTTTGCACCTCACTTGCTTTTTCCGCAGTTTATGGACGATACACTTGGAGAAGAAAGACAAACGGCAATGTTTATGAATTATGTGATGCTGACCAAATGCGTGGAATTATGGGTATTCGGCAGCAATGTTTCCGAGGGCATGGCGCAGGAGATAAAGTGGGCGAAACGCAGGCATATGTCGATTCGTTATTTCACGGAAAAAATGGAGGAAGTCTTATGAATATATCGGCACAGGATGTCATAAATGTCATGTTTAATCCCGATGATACGGTGAATCTGCGTGTTTTTGACGATAGAAAAGAGGGCATTTTCACAGGTGCCAAGCTGTCCGTGGAAGCAGGAAAATTCTTTGCTGTAGAGTCAACCTTGAGGGAACATAACAAGAAAAATCACGGTATTTTTTCGTGGTGAATTCCGGTGGTCAGACCGATGACAGCATTACTCGCATCAATGCACAGTTCGTGGAAATGGATGACAAATCTTTCGAGGAACAGCAATATTTAATTGATGCGTTTCCTCTGCCGCCGTCAATGATTATCAAAACCCGGAAATCTCTGCATACATACTGGTTTGTCAAGGATGCAAAAGTAGCGAAATTCCGTCCGATTCAGAAAGCGTTAGTATCTCATTTTAGCGGTGATCCTGCCTGCGTCAATGAGAGTCGTGTTATGCGTCTGCCGGGATTTTATCATTGCAAGAAAGAGCCTGTTTTAGTGGAATGTATTTCATTTCATCCGGAACGGAGATATACGCAGGAGCAGCTTGCGGAG
>CAJKFZ010000267.1 GCA_905199285.1 uncultured Ruminococcus sp. | reverse complement strand
ACGTTCTCTTTTTAGTGCCTGACCTTTTCAGTCAGGAACGTGTCGCACTCCCTAATTCATCGGCATAGAACATTACTCTGTTTTTCAGTGCGCCGCCGTTCTCATCGGCAATGAGCAGAATCTCTCTGTAAAGCTGCTGAATCAGCAACGATACCATGAAATATTTACTGGTATCCTCCTCCGGAAGTACAATAAAAATTGCCGATTTTTCATTGCAGAACTTCTCTGCATCTATCGCCGTACCGAAGCACAGCATTTGCTCAAGTTCGGAATCGAGAAAGCTGTTAAGCCTTGACAACGCCGTCGACATTACCGACATCATGGTCTGCTCGGAAGTGTTCAGCGCCGCTCCTGCAAGCCATTTCGCTTTATGCTCCGGCGGAAGCTTTTCCATAAGTTCCGAAAAATAGGTCTTGGCTTTGGCTTTTGGATCAGGATTTGATTTTGCAAGCAAGTCCTGAATCAGCTTGAAAACCGACACAATATGGCGTTCGTTTTTGTCGCCGAACTCCGCAAGAAGCAGAATTACCGAAGCCAGAAGTCCCTCCGCTGCGTCGTAAAAATATGCGTTAGAGCCGCTCGATTCAGAACCGCCGCCAATGTCGATTATGGTCTTTGCTGTGATTTTTGCGTACTTTTCAGCCTTCGCTTTCGCCGAAATATTTCTCTTGTCGGACAAATAAACGTCCATATATTTATTCACAAGATGCAGAATATTGTTTTCATCGCTCCTTGTCGGATTACGCAGATCAAGTACGGAAACGTTGTAGCCATAGTACTTTTTTGCGATAGTTCCGTAATTCCGAACAACGTCGCCCTTGGTATCCGTTGAGATAAACGACATTCCGGAAGCGCAGGAAAATTCCAGATTCGGGTACAAGAAAAAAGCGGTCTTGCCTATTCCGGCTGCGCCCACCATAAGGGTATGAACATCGCCCTCGTCCACAAGCGCAAAGGTCTTTTTTCCCGAACTCCTGCATCCTACGACAGTACCCTGAACAGTCGGCAGATCCACGCCTTTACGCCATTTCTCAGGTTCGAACGGCAGAGAAACAAAAGTCTTTTTGATCTCCGATTTACTTGCCCAACGAGCAGTGCCATGCTGGCCTTGTCCAACGGGTTTTCGTTTGATTCCGTTAAGCGATTTATTATTGAGCAGATTTGCGATAATCAAAAAGGCAATAAATATTACCGCCAACACGCCTATAAGAATCATCTTTTTTTCAGTCAAATTATCACTTCCCATCATATTTTTCTCTTTGCTATAGACTGATCCTTAGTTTATTTACTTCAAGGTGTTGCGCTGTGAAACCGGGGGTATAGCAGCCGAGTGACCTCGGCAGGACATATCGCGGCATAATTCATATAAAGCACAAAAAAACTCCGCGCAATATATTTTTCAATCAAAGGCTTACAACCGGTTCGGCTTCATGAACGATTTCCATATCTTCGCACTGCTCCTGAATCGGCTGCGAAAGTACAGAATTGACCTCTAATCTAACAGCATTATCCGCAAGCTGAAACAGCAGTTTTGCCGTGTTAACCGACTGCTCACGGGTACGGGCAGACAGCTTTAAATCCTGCATGACAGCCTGCACAGAATCGCTTAGATTCCGCTGTTTCTGGGCAGTTTTGCCCTTGTCCGTATACGCCTTGTAGTCGTCCCTTAGCTTGCTTTGAAGCCTTAAAAACGCCATATTTTCATCGCTCAACTGCTGAGTTTTGGGCAAGAAAAAAGCCGAGCCTGCTAACGCATACTCAGCCAAATACCTATATTGATTATTTTTGAAAGCCGCATAGATCTGCGACTTCAGCTTTTCGGGACGACATTTCAGATACTCCAAATTTTCAGTCTGACGATGATATTCTTCCTTGATTTTATGGGGAACAGCCGGCAGAAAATCAACGCCATTAAGCTGTTTTAAATCCTCATTCCAATCTTTATTAGTCGACAGAATCCGCTTAATATTGGTATATTCGTTTTCTTTCAAAATATCACGAAGCCTGTCTGCAGCGTCAATTCCGCCGATATCGTTGTCGGTGCAGATCACAATTTCAGACAGATTTGAATGCCCTTTTAATGCCGTTAAAACAGCGTTTTCATACACGCCGTTCATGGCGATATATGAGTTCTGCTGCCAGTTTTCGGGATTCAAAGTAAGATAACTCAACATATCGATCGGAGCTTCAAACACGAACAGCTTATCAGATTTTCCAAAGTGTGCGAAGCTGTATTTTGTGTCCGAACCCTCGACAGTCTGCCGGAAAGACCTTCCGAAAGTAGCCGTTCCACGCTTGTGAGCCTGTCTTGGGACTCCGTCCTCGTCAACGCCCACAAACACCGCATTGTGATGCTCCTTGTCCTCATACAGCGTGTGATTTTTCGCAAAAAAGCTGATTATATCAGGCGCAATAAACCGCTGTTTTATGAGGTATGCGAACACCCTGTGCATATTTTCGTTGGCTTCCGGAAGCTTGAAATTTTTTGTTTTTTCCTCCATAATATTCGTCTTTTTAGCAGAATGGGGCAGAGGAGTTACTCTCTGCCCAAGAAGCTCCTGAACAGCCGTTGGAAAGTCCATTCCGTAGTGGTACTGCATGAATTTTATTGCACCGCCGCCGACTTGATTCTTATGATCAAACCAAGTTGAGCCACGAATGGTTATGCTGTCGTGACTGCCTGAACCGTCACTGTAAATCAGCTTGTACTCACGCCCTGCACGTTCTAATTTTTCACCCCTTAGCCTCAGAAAATCCGCTAAATCTACGCTGTTTGCAATCATTTTTTGTTCTTCTGTAAATGGGATATACGGCAATATTTTCACCCCCTGAAATGAGAAATCCGCCCTTTCGGACGGATTCGATCATAATTATTCGCTTAATAACGCTGCCGTTAATTTTGCTCCGATTTTGATTCCTGCTGCAGCCGAAGCGTTTTCTACGGCAGATATCAGTCTGCCTATCATTTCTTCGACTTGATTTGCTTTCTCTTTTGAAAATTCTTTCTCAAGAAATTCATTAAGCGTCATAGTGATATTTTTGTAATTTTCATCTGCCGACATTTCTCTGTCGATCTCCACCACAAATTTATCGGTTATCAAATCGATCATCTTCACAATCTCACCTCCGACTCAACAATACCACAATCTTCAGAATAAAGCTATTACCAAACCTGACAAACTTTTAGTCTGAAACGCCGCAAAGATTGACGATCTCCAAGCCGTTTTGCCTTGCATAATTAACGGTATACGCAGTACCTCCGGTTTTTTTGCTAAGGTAAGCCACACAGTATCCGCTGAAATTTACAAGATGACGATTTCGCTTATGCATACAATCTTTGGAATAATCTTCCGATAAATAAACAATTTTATCTGCTTGATTTTTGATTTCGGCAAACACCGCCTTGTTATACTCAGTCCAGTATTTATCTTGATTTTTGCAGGGAAGAACAAGTATAAGTTTTATCTCCTTATGCTTGTTCCTTGCCCTGATCACCGCCCTTTCCGCAAGCATATCTAAACCGTATGAGCCGCCTGCACCATAGAATATCACGCCTTTTTGGTACAGCTTTTCTATTATTTTATCAAGCTGTTTTTCTATTTTTTGTATATCCTGTGCAGCAATCTTCCGATGACCTGTAAAGAAGGCTGTTATTTTTCTT
>CAJKFZ010000266.1 GCA_905199285.1 uncultured Ruminococcus sp. | reverse complement strand
AACGTTCTGCTTTTTTAGTGTCGAAGCATTTTTTTGCTCCGAAAATTTGTATGTTCATATATTATTCCTCTTCCGGCGATACTATATTTCCTGACGGACGTGAAAGTTCAAAAGTTATGCTGTGAAGATCAAGACCATTTTGTGCAAAATACAATCTTACAGCAGTAAAATGTGAGAACATCGGAGCTTCTTTGGTCATTGAAACCGGCTTTCCGTCTGTACCGTTCCATGTAAAAGTACCGCTTGCTGAACCTGTAAGGAAAAGCGTAACCGGAATCTGTGCAAGCTCACCTGCCTCTGACGAGGCAGTTATGGTAATATTATACCATCCTGTTTGTGAAACTTTAAGTGCAAAACTGTAGTTGCTTCCCTTTTGGCTCTTTACTCCCCCAAGATCAATCGTAAGCTTTTCATCAATATCATACCAGATCACCGGAGCGGATTCTTCATTTTCAGAATCGTCACGACCAATTATTTCAACGGTATCAGCTTCTCCGACAAGACGTTTAAGAGCGTTCGTTTTCAACAGGAAAGTCAGTATATTTTTAGCGTTTCTCTGGAGTTCAGCTCTTGTAAGAGTTCCGTTTTCAAGAGATTCTGCAGTGGTATCTTCATTATCAGAACTGTCGGCGCAAACCATGTAAACGTCGTTCTGAGCCCTTGCCATAGCGGCGAAATTATTTCTTGTCGGTTCACCGCCTCTCTCGTTGATATTTGCCCACCAATCGGTCATTGTAAAGCCCTTGAATCCCCATTCTTCACGAAGAATCGTTGTATTGAGATCAAAGCTTCCGGCTGTCCAGATACCGTTGACCGAGCCGTATGTTGTCATTATGGAATCGGCTTTTCCCCTTTTTACAGCAATTTCAAAGCCTTTAAGATAAATCTCACGAAGTGCTCTTTCGGATATTACAGAATCAAGAAAATGACGGTTGGTCTCCTGATTATTTCCGCAGAAGTGCTTTATCGTTCCAGTTACTCCAGCATTGTGCAGTCCGATAAGTTCAGCGGCAGCCATTGAACCTGTGAGGAACGGATCTTCCGAGAAGTATTCAAAGTTTCGTCCATTAAGCGGATGACGGTGGATATTCATTCCCGGTCCGAGCAGACAATCTATATTATTTGCTGTCATTTCTGTTCCCATGAATTCAAAAAGCTCAGTAATAAGTTCCTTGTTGAAGGTTGAGGCTATCATAGTTCCATTCGGCAGGCTGAATGCCTTTGTTCCGCAATCAAGTCTCATTCCGGAAGGACCGTCTGAACAGCATCCTGCCGGAATTCCGAATTCAGAAAGCTCGTCAGTAACTCCACCGAAAGCCGAGGCTGTTCCGGCAGTTACTCTCGGACTTCCCATTCCTTCGCCGCGGATTATACATTCAAGGTCATAATCGGAAAGCTGTGCGACAAATTCATTCATGTTGTTCTTTTTATTTTTAACGTCTATGAGCTTTATTCCCTTGTCGCCGGTATACGGAATCTCTTTCGGCAGTCTGTAGATTCTTCTCTGGGATTCATCAGCTTTGTTAAGCGGAACAGGCTCTGTTTTGTATGTAAGATCATCCCCCGAACCAACTGCTCTTATTCGTTCAAACGGAAGAACCGGAGCTAAAGCCTGCACACATTTTTTCCAGACAGCGGTATTTGGCTGAGTTACGGTCAGCGCAGGAACGGCAGTTCTTACATCATTTCCTACATAGAATGTATAATCTCCTGCCTCCATTACCCAGCATGAAAGATTTCCGGAAACTCCTGAATCGTCATACGACATAAGGTCTGAGAGCTGGATTTTTATTTCAAGCTCCTGCGATTCACCCGGAGCAAGCTCCTTGGTTTTTTCAAATCCGCAGAGGATTCTTGAGGCTTTTCCGAGTTTTCCCTGCGGAGCCTCACAATAAACCTGCACAACCTCTTTACCGCTGTATTTTCCGGTGTTTGTAACGTTAACGCTAAGTGTAACTTCAATGCCGTTTCCGGTTGTATTGGTCGGTTTTATATCAAAAGTTGTATACGATAAACCATATCCGAACGGATAGCGTACCTTATCTTTTGCAAATGTTTCAAACCAGCGGTATCCGACGAAAATATCTTCTTTGTAGAAATTCCTCTCTTTATCGCCGAAATATGGATCGGACGGATAATCCGAAACGTTATATGCAATCGTATCAGGAAGTTTGCCGGAAGGACTTGTTTTTCCGGTAAGAACAGCAGCCGTTCCCGTTCCTCCCGTCATTCCCCCCTGCCATACATAAAGAACCGAATCAGGAGCGTATTTATCTACAAAAGACATATCGACAAGTCCGCCTACATTGAGAAGAACTACCATTTTTTTGAATTCTTTTCTAACCTTTTCAAGCATATCAAGCTCGTCTGCGGTAAGAAGATATGATCCCTCTTCAAGCTTTGCATCCATTTCTTCTCCGGCTGTTCGTCCTATTATAACGATAGCGGTCGAGCTTTTTACTGCTGCTTTTTTTACAGTTTCAGAATCAAGAGGCATTTCCTTTTGCGACCACGGTTCGCTGCCCCAGCCTTCGCCGAGGTCGAATGAATTATTTTCACTCCACTTGCGGTATGTTTCAAGAAGATCCTCGTTTATTTTAACTCCGACTTCAATAAGACCATCGACTATTCCTGTTACCTTTGAAACGTTCACCATACCGCCGGAACCTGTTCCGCTTTTATAATAATTAAGCTGGATTCTTCCGAAAACGGAAATTTCTTCTTCCGAATCAAGCGGCAGAGCATTATTGTCGTTTTTGAGCATAACTATTCCCTCTGCAACGGCTTTTACGGCAGTTTCAAGATATTTATTCCAGTCCAATATTTTTTTCATTTATTTTCCCTCGTTTCTGATAAGATATCATATAGATTATTATATCAACTTGCAGAGATTTTTTCAAGAGTTTTCAGTAAATTTTCACATATTACAAAAAACGGAGCTACATCACTTTTGTGAAACAGCTCTCGTTTCGAGTTATTTGACTGCATGAATTTCAAGAATATTTTTAAGCGCTGAAACAGAACCAGAATGTGAACGTTCTACTGTTGTTTTAAGTCCTTTTGTTTCGCTTATTGCGCATCTTGCCATTTTATGCGACATTGTTCCGGTAAACAGAACGAGAAGATCAGGATTTCCGATCTGCTTTTTCATGCCTGTTTTCATATGGGTGAAAATCTTAGAACTGCATTTATACTGTTCGCATATTTCTTTATATTTTCTTATCATACAATCATTTCCGCCTACAATTACAACGCTCATAATTACTCCTTCAATCATATTGTTAGTTATTACTAACTTACGTTTAATTATATCAGCGAAATTTGATTTTGTCAATCTTACTTTGAGATTTCAAATTACAGAGGAAAAACATTGTTTACTTTCAACAATTAAATTCGTTCAGACTGTTTAATATCAGGCATATTTGCCAATTGCAATCTTTTCATATGTTAACCTTTGCTAACAAATTTATTTCTTCTATTGCTAAAATTTTTCCAATTTGCTATTGACAAATCAAAAAAACTGTTGTATAATACAACACATAATTTTAAGTAAAGGAGGGTGAACCTTATGCGTTTTAATAAAATACATTTCAAAATAAAATTTAATATAAAAGCAGACAGAGCAAAAAGTTTGCCTGAAATAGACTGATATACCTGAAATAACTGTATATTATGGCTTTATGCGCT
>CAJKFZ010000265.1 GCA_905199285.1 uncultured Ruminococcus sp. | reverse complement strand
TTCTCAGTGAGCTTTTTTTATTTTTACAAGGACGTGGCTCTACGTCCTTATCTTCATCATTATTATATCACGCAATTGGAAAAATGTCAATGCTTTTATAAAAAATATTTTGGAAAAATCCAAACCCAATAAAACATAAATTTAAAGTCACATTCACTTTAAATTTATGTTTAAACAATATTATTCAGGAGGTTAATTATTATGTTGGAAAATTTAAAAAAGAACAAATGTAATATTATCCATATTGGTAACAGGGATGAACCTGTAGATTATGAATCTATGATTCCAGATTCAGTATTTGAGTGCGAATTACCCGATGCAGATATAGAAATTATTGAGGAAAATCTTCCAACACAACAGGGCATGGATGATCTTTCTGAATCTTTGTTTAACGCCTTGCTAAAAAAATTGTTAGATAAAGGAAAGATCAGGGACGCTATGCTGATCACTCTTCATGCAAATTTTGGAATGAGAAATGCCGATATCAGTAATCTGCGACTTATTGAAATATTAAAATCAGATAAAACATTTCGTACAAGAATTTCTCATATTGAACAAAAAACCTCTAAAATACGTCAATTTTATATTAATGAAGCTATTCGTATAGCAGTTTCATCATATCTTAAATTTAATCCTAAAAAACGACTGCTTCATTACATAATAACCTCAGAAGGCAGACGAAAAACATATAAAATGGCTTCTATTAAAGGTAAAAATGGAAATCTTTATATGTATGAGACTCAAGCACCTCTATCTCGAATACAGGAAGAGCGAGCAATTAAAGATAATCTTATTGAGTTAGGCGTAATGCTCAAGAATGATCCTCGTTGTCAGGGCGGAGAGCTAAAGCTCAATACTCATAGTCTTCGTAAATTATATGTGGAAAAATTTATGGAAACAGCTTACAAACTAAAGCAAGAAGGTGTTATTGACATTGATACACAGGTTATAACTCTGGTACAAATGGATCTGGCTCACAGTTCTGGGCAAACCACTATGCGTTACAGTCGTTCTTTTGAAAAAAAGAAGGAAGTCATTTGCAATCATATGAATATTGGTCTTGAGGTTTGGAAAAATTTTATTAAAAAACAAAGCACTCATTAATTTGAGTGCTTTTGCTGTTTCATTTGCGTTTTACAAAATACATTTGGAAAATTTAAAATCAGATAAAACATAAATTTCACGTTGTTAATTCTGTGGACTCTATGTATAGATAATCTATTATGGACGCAAGAAATTCTTGTGAAATTCCGTCAGCATACAGTATTTCATACGGATGTTGGAAGCTGTGTATTGCATTTCTTAACGATAATATAGCGGTTGCTTTTTCCTCATCAACACCCGGAATCGTCATAAAATCTTCAAGAGTAGCCTGATTGATTTCAATCGGTTGAATTTCAGTTGTAGTTTCATCTTCCGGTGCATTTGTAACAAATTCAGGTTCTGATTCTGTATAATAGTCAAATTCTGACTCAGTCTCATCTATGTATTCTTCATCTGGATCGGGATCATACTCGTCTGATTCATCTGGTTGAATCACTTCAACGTCAGGTCTGCACGTCTTACACGGCTCGTATCCTAAGCTTATAGCTTGCTTCTCAGACATCATGGTGCAATTATCAGCGTTGATATGATAGCAGTCTGCACGATGATATTTGTTTCCACTCTTGGAAATATATACAGCATATTCAGGATCTACAATATATATAGTTCCTTCTGTTTTAATTTCTGGATTCAGAGCAGATGTTTCAACTGATGTGGTAAGTGCAGGTTTAAATTCAGACTGTTCTTGTGTAGGTGTGATGATTTCGGTGACAGCTGATGGTTCTGTTTGCAGAGAAGGTATCTCATTATTGTTAACGAATATACTGCTGTTGCTGCAAGACTTTACAATCAATACAGTAACCAAAACAACAGCCAAAAGCAAAGCAGCCTTCTTTAAATATGTATGGTCACCTATAAGCAGTCTTGCGAACTCATCAGCTTCACTTTCTGCGTTTTGCTTATTTTCGTTATGTTGCAGCACAAGATGTCCGATTTCGTGAGCGATTGCAAATAGCAGCTGCTCGCCCTCTAAGTCATCTCGATAAAGTATGATGATTTCATCTTCATATTCGTAAGCGAAGGCACGATGTGTTTTTGCTGGTTCTTCTAACTTGTGATACTTTATGAACGCTTTGGCTTCTTTGTATGATTTCACTTGCTAGCCATAAGACGTTGCTATTTTAACCAATTTATCAAAATTGGGTCTTAAAAATATTTTATTGTCTGTTCTTATTTTCAGTACTAACAGCCGTAAATTTGCCATAAGAAATACCCCCGATATTGATTCGCTTACTATAAGTATAACGTTAATATCGGGGGATTTCCACAGGTAAATATTGATAATAACTATTTAGTCATCAAAAAAGTCGCTGATTTTAGGCAATCCTGCCGGAGTTTCTTTTTTGCTTACACCGCCTTCGTCAGCGTATATTTTTGAGTATGTGACATCAATTTTTGGTGCTTTCTCTTGTTGTGTGCGTTCTACTGCTTCTACTATCATTTCGAGAATTTTTATTCTGACTTCTTTCGGCAATTTGAAATATCCGTCTATGAGAGACTGCTCCAGTTTATCATTGGATAGCATTTCAACTGGATTTGGTGATGTGTCATCTCTACCTAACAGGTAATCGGTAGTTACATTGTAGAAGTTGGCAATTTTGACTAATGCATCCATGCTTACATCTTTACGCTCACCTGATTCGTATTTTATATACGTTGTATAAGGAATACCTGTCATCTCTGATACGGTTCTTTTAGAGTAACCTTTGCTTTCTCTAATAGAAATAAGTGTGTTTTTAATATCCATTTATATCACCTCTTTTTATGTATTTAGTATAGCATATTCACACAATTGTGTCAATGGAGTTTTTGGAGGCAACACAAATAGGCAAAATACACAAATTTAAAGCAACACATTTGTGTATATTTTTATCGAAAAAACTATTGACAAGTCACCCGCTTGGATATATAATATGATCATTGAATAACACGAATGTGTTAAACAAAACGTGACATAAAATAACGACCGAAGCCATATGCTATATTTCACTGTGATAGGATATAAGTGCAGGATTTATTCTTGTATTTATATTTTACCATAGATAGGTAGTCATGTCAAGTAAAATAAAATTTATCAGAGGAGATGTTTTAAATGAAAACAAGCAATAGAAATCTTAGTGTTGGGCAACTTGTTCATGCTATCGAAGAAGGATCGTTTACTTTTGAACTTTTAATTCAGCGAGTAGCCGGACAATGGACAAAAGAACAAGAGTCATTATTGATTAATACCATTTTAAGGGGACTTGTTATACCAGCGATTTGGATAGTAAGCACAAAAACAGGAACTTTTCCAAAGGACTCAGTAATTGACGGCAGACAACGATGTGACGTTATTTATAGATTTGTTAATGACCAATTCAGGTTACATAAAAGTATTGATCCAATAACTCTTCCTGATAATACTGTTTGTGAATTGGCTGGAAAAAAGTTTTCAGAACTGCCGAAAGTTTTACAAAAGAGAATTATGTATTATAACATCTTTCTTATTGAACTATTTGATTGTACTGAAGATGAGATTGAAGAACAGTTTTACTGCTTAAATAATGGTTCAGTATTTACGAAACCTCAGAAAGCAAGGGTAATTCTTGGCTCTGACTTAGTTG
>CAJKFZ010000264.1 GCA_905199285.1 uncultured Ruminococcus sp. | reverse complement strand
TTATAAAGTGGTAAGCAATGCGGATTCGTCAAAAGCTCTCACGTTTAACCCTAATTCCAACAGCTTTGCACTTTCTTCATATTCAGGAAACGAATATCAGAAATACAAGATAAATCTTGACGGTTGCGAGGGATTCGCAGGCAATTCAATGTGTCAGGAAGGCGAAAAAGCTTGCGCAGTAGGAGGACTTTTTGGTAAAACAGTTACAGTAAGCAATGCCAGCGAATTAAAAAACGCTCTTGATTCCAAAGAGGCTCTGACTATCGTTGTTAATGCGGACATTGATATGAAGTCTGAGGGAAACACACGTATACGAGACAATAAAACCATTGTCGGCTCTTACGGCGCAAACACGATATACGACTGTCAGCTTCGTACAAACGACGCATACGGCGCTGCCGATGACAGTCCGAGCGATAATATCGTTTTCAGAAATATTGATTTTGAGGCTGTAAACGTAAAAAACAGAATACTTATCAATATATGGTCTTCGAGAAATATATGGATAGATCATTGTACTTTCAACAATCGTTTAAGCTATGATAAAACCGGAAACGGTCAGGACGAGGTTGGTAAATTCATATGGATCAATACTCCCTATGATTCATACCTTGACGCAAAAGACAGACTTCGCAGTCCGGATTACATCACTATTTCCTACTGTTCTTTCACTAACCGTTACTGGACTGTAGCATATGGTACTCAGAATGACGAAACATCAAGATGCAGGACTACTCTTTGCTATAATAAATGGGATAAAAATGTAAGAAGATGTCCTCAGATCGGCAACGGAAACGGTCATATATACAACAACTATTTCGAGGGCAGTGACTCCGGAAACGGAAGCGGAACTTCTCAGATAATAGGCGGTGACGGTTCAAATATCGTCAGTGAAAACTGCCGTTTCCAGTCATATGAAAATACTTACCCATACTGTATATCTGCCGGCGGCGGAAAGGATCCATATCGTGACAGCGGCTCGTATTACGCTAAAACAAGCGGAGCTGTTCCAACTGTTCTGGATGTTTCGATAAAGGTTGCAAGCACATGGTATCCAAATAAGGAAAATTACGGCTACTCACTTATTTCCGCTTATAACACCAAGGGAACAGACACTAAGGATTTCTGCAATAGCTATGCAGGAGCTTTTAAATCTGAAGGAAAAATAAAATATATAGGCGACAACGATATGTCAAAATATATTTCCGTGAAATATCCGTCTCCTTTCCTTAAATCGCTTACAGTAACTGAAAACACTGCCGCTGTTATGGACACGTCAGTAAAATATATGTTCAAAAATTCAGAAAGCGGATTATACATGGAAGTTGACGGCGCAAAAGCTGAAAGCGGAGCAAATGTTCAGCAGTGGGGAGCAGACGGAGAAGCTGTTCATAATACATGGAAACTCAGAGACGCAGGCGACGGCTATTACTACATCCGTTCATGCGTAGGAGACGGCAAAACATATTATCTTGATCTTGCATATGGAAAAGCCGACAACGGTACAAATATCGGTATATGGACAAATGACGAATCAGATGCACGAAAGTTCAAGTTTGTTAATAACGGTGACGGAACTTATACGATACTTACAAAATCAAGTAAGGATGCAAGCTGTATAAGCGTTGAAAGCGATTCTTTACAATCCGGTGCAAATGTTATTCAGTGGCAGTGCAACGGCAAGGATTCGCAGAAATGGATAGCAGAAAAGATTACCATCAAAGACGGTGCTGAGATCGATACAAGCAAAAACTACATGATCCAGAATGTAAACAGCGGTCAGTTTATGGAGGTTCAGGACGGAAAAGCTGAATCGGATGCAAATGTTCAGCAGTGGGGAGCAGATACAAGCAGTCCATCAGCTCATAACGTATGGCGCTTAAAGGCAGTTAACTGGGGATATTACTACATTTATTCCGGTACAGCAAATGGAGACACTCTTCTTCTTAACTGTACTGACGGAAAAAACGGTACAAATATTTATATTGATGAATTTCTTAAATCCAGCACACAATATTTCAAGTTTGTTGATAACGAGGACGGAACTTATACGATAGTCACACGTTCATCAAAGGATCTATCATGTGTGGAAATTGCCGACGCTTCTAAATCATCCGGAGCAAACGTTCAGCAATGGCAGTGGAATGACAACAACTGTCAGAAATGGAAGCTTATCCCTGTTGATTATACCCTTCCTTGCCAGACAACAACAACTACTACCACTACAACCACTACTACTTCAACAACGACATCCACAACAACTACTACAACTGTTCCCTCGGACGTTAAAGGTGACGTTAATGATGACGGAATATTCAATGTTGCCGATTTAGTTATTCTTCAGAAATGGCTGCTCGCTGTTCCTGATGTTAAGCTTGAAAATTGGAAAGCTGCGGATTTATACGAGGATAACAAGCTTGATGCATTTGATCTCTGCATGATGAGAAAAGTATTGCTTGGACAAATAAAAGCATAAAATCTTTTATTAAGCACAATACAATCAAAATAAAATGGCAGTCATGAGAATTCATAACTGCCATTTTTTATGTGTAATAAATATACTTCGTTCATTTTGGATTCGATAGACCAAGGTAACAGCATTCACTTTTTGTTATACTTATCAAGTGGGCTTTGCATCTTGAATTCCTTGCTGAAAGGAGTTATTTCCACCTGGGCATTCTGCCCTAATTATTTCCAATATCTCTTTATGAGATATTGGAAATAATTAATACCGGGTTTCCAAAGGGATGATATCCCTTTGGCATGGGTTTAAGGGGACGGCGTCCCCTTTAATGATTTTTAATAAGAATAAATGCCGTTGCCATGTTCGATAGACTTATTAAGATTGACAATTTTGTTAATATGTGCTATAATAGGGAAAATTTCTTTACCGGAGGTATAAAATGATATTAACTACTAAAAGATTGATACTTCGTCCATGGGATGAAACTGACGCTGAAAGCTTGTATACATACGCCAAAGATCCTTCGGTTGGACCGATCGCAGGCTGGCCAGTACATACAAGCGTAGAAAACAGCCTTGAAATTATCAGAAATGTATTGGCGGTTCCTGAAACATATGCCATATGCTTAAAAGAAGATAATAAAGCAATCGGCAGCATCGGTCTTATATTGAACGGTTCTACAGATATGACCGACAAAAATGATGAATGCGAACTCGGATATTGGATAGGAAAACCGTTCTGGGGTAATGGATATGTTCCTGAGGCAGCAATTGAACTGATCAGACACGGATTTGAGGAGCTTGGCATGACAACGATCTGGTGCGGTTACTATGATGGAAATACGAAATCGAAACGAGTTCAGGAAAAGTGCGGCTTTATTTATCAATACACTACAAAAGAACTTGAAGTTCCGCTTATGAATGAAGTACGAACCGGTCATGTTTCAAGTCTGACGAAAAAACAATGGCTTTCAATGCTGCAAGATAAGTAAAAAACCGGATTAAAGCCTTTCTGTCATACCTAATGATGATGTCTCTACCCAGTAAGCAAGCAAAAATTAAATTAATTATTAAGATAACCAGTATTCGAAAGAATATTGGTTATTTTTTTACAACTTGCTGTAATACCGCTATATGCGAATTTGATTTTCATACATCATATCTCCGTTCTATAATTTACTTAAACAGGCTGTCTATATAATTATAACGTGTACAATAAAAATTGTCGATTTCAAGTGCAGTTT
>CAJKFZ010000263.1 GCA_905199285.1 uncultured Ruminococcus sp. | reverse complement strand
AAAACAATGATAGAGTAAAATATAATAAAAATGATTCAAAATTTCATAAAGAAATTATTGACTTCAAAGATAAATTGTGATAAAATTAAATCAGATAAATAGTACACAGAGTGTCTTTACATTACAATATCAAGGACGGTTTTATGTGAAAATGCTCTGATTTGCATGGATTTGGAGGTTTCTTATGAATCTAAAAAAAATAGTGAGCGGTCTAACATCACTTGCACTCTCGGTTACCGCTTTCAGTGGGATAGGTTTTTCCGGAGCTTTGAAAAATTCAGGAGCTGAGGCAGCTTCTGCAAACTGGAAATTCGATTTCGGCGGAAAAGGTGCAGCGAGCGGATATACAGGGGTTTCAGCTTCAGAGGGATATAATTCCGGAAAAGGATACGGTTTTGCTCAAACGGGCAGTGTCAAGGATGTTGATGCGGCAGGTTCAGGCGCACTCAGTGATGCAGTGCAGTTTGTAAGTACAGACATCGGCAATACATTTAATGTCGATTTACCGAACGGCTTGTATCAGATAACGGTTACAACAGGAAATACATCCAGAACGAGCATAAAAGCGGAGGGAATGCTCCAGATTATGAATCTGACGGGAAATAACGCAGTTGAAACGTTTCAGATTCCCGTTACCGACGGTCAGCTCAATATTCAGGCGACAGAGGGAAGGGCAAATACTCCGTTTACATTAAGTACGCTTGAAATAACTCAGCTTAATACTACCGGAACAACGAATCCGACTGTATGGCTCTGCGGCGACTCAACCGTTGCCAATTATTACAATACTGCCGATACTTCTCAGCATGGGTGGGGACAGTATTTCGGAAGCTATATTTCTGAAAGCGGATATCAGGTAAGAAATATGGCAGCAAGCGGTCAGTATGCAAAAGGATTTGTTGATGCAGGACAGTTTGCACCTATAGAAACATACGGAAAAGCCGGCGATTACTATATTATTTCCATAGGTATCAACGATACCAATTATTCAAATGCGACAGAATATTATGAAACAGTTACCGACATGGTCAAGAAAACAAAGGCTAAGGGCATGGAAGTTATCCTCGTTAAACAGCAGGGAAGAAGAAGCGATCTTAACCGAAATCCTAAGCTCGGCGGACGCTGGTTCGGCGGTCAGCTTGATACTATCGGTCAGGAACAGGGAGTTCAGGTCGTTGATCTTTTCACTCCATGGCAGGATTTTGGTATTTCTGTCGGCTTTGATGCGATGGAAGCCTATTATGCCGCAGACGACGATCTACATCAGAGCAAATTAGGATCGCAGAAGCTTGCCGAGCTTATGGCTGGGCTTGTAACTATCGGAAAAGAACCTGCTGCGATGGATACAAGTAAAACATATATGTTCCGGAATGTCAACAGCGGACTTTATATGGAGGTTGCCAATGCTTCTGCTCAGACGGGTGCAAATGTTCAACAGTGGGGAGCTTCAGAGCCGTCTGCTCACAATACATGGAGACTGAAACATAAGGGGTATAATTATTACGAGGTATATACATATCTTGACGGCGGTTCGTCTTATCTTCTCAATGTTGATTCCGGAAGCGCTGAAAACGGAGCTAATATTGCTTTGAATACAAATACTAATAACGGGGAACAGTGGTTCAGATTTTTCGAGAATTCCGACGGAAGCTATACGATGGTTTCAAGATGTTCCAAAGATAAGGGCGCTGTTGAAATAGTAAACGCAATGACAACAAGCGGAGCAAACGTTCAGCAGTGGGAACTTAACGGACACAGCTGTCAGAACTGGATACTGGAAGCAGTCGATTATCCTCCTGTAACAACAACGACAACTCCGACTACAACAACTACCACCACATCATCTGCAACGACTTCAACGAGTCTTGTTGTAAAAAAGCATCCAGGTGATGTCAATGTTGATGGCAAGGTCGATATGTCGGACGCTGTATTTATAATGCAAAGTCTTTCAAATCCCGGAGTATACGGTTTGGGCGAGCCAAAGGGATTAACTGTACAAGGTGCGGTTAATGCAGATATCGTCAATAATGACGGTATTACCAATGAGGATGCGCTTTTTATTCAGCGCTGTATGCTTGAGCTTGATACCCTGCCTGAAATTGAGTATTATCCTCCTGAAGAGCCAATTACAACAACTACAGCCGATATTTATGCAGGATATTATTTCGCCCTTGATCAGACATGGGAAATGGGCGTTGAGGAGTCAAGCAACGCGGGTTTTATGAAAGACGGCTATGTTAATCTTGATAATGTTGTTGACAGCAATATCACATGGACTGTTGACGCTGAATCCGATGGAAATTATCTCGTAACATTCAGAGTAGCAAACGGTACTGACGCCGACAGACAGATGAAAATTTTCGTGAACGGAAACACTCAGGAATACTGGATGCAGCCGTTTACAGGAACCGGAAGCTGGACAACATGGGGCGAAAGAGGAATCGTTCTGCCTTTGAAAGCAGGAAAGAATACTATTAAGCTTGTTTCAGCAACAGCAGGAGGCGGACCGAACTTTGACTACCTTACGCTCATGAAAACCGACGAACCTATCGCTGAGATCTATGATCCAAACAAAGATGAGCCTGTAATTGAAACTGATAAGCCGGTTATCTATATTGCCGGAGATTCAACGGTTCAGAGTTACAGAGCAAGCTATGCTCCGCAGCAGGGCTGGGGATATTATCTCCAGAATTATTTTGCAGACAACGTTACGGTTTCAAATCATGCGATCGCCGGAAGAAGTTCCAAGAGTTTCTACGATCAGGGAAGATTTCAGACCATATCTGACAGCCTTAAAGAAGGCGATTTTGTAATGATACAGTTCGCTATCAATGATTCGGCTGCAAGCAATGCTGAAAGATATGCTCCGGTATGCGGAAATGCCGATAATCCGTCAGAAGGCTCTTATGAGTGGTATTTAACTCAGTTTATTAAATCGACAATGGAAAAAGGAGCAACTCCAATTCTTGTAACAACTGTTATCGGAATGAAAGCGTATTCCGACGGAAAATTTGTAGGAAGCTACACAAATTACTGCGATGCCTGCAAAAAACTCGCTGCAAAATATAATGTTCCTTGTATTGATCTGAATTCTCTTATGGTTGCTCATTATAACTCTATTGGATATAATGCAGCACTTAAATATCATCTTATGGGAGTTGTAGAAGGCTCTACAGACGGAACACATTTCTGTGAAGAGGGCGCAAATAACGTTGCTGCACTTGTAGCAAAGGCTGTTAAGGAGCAGAAAATCGACGGTCTTGATAAGTATGTTAAGTAATAATCTGAAAAATCAGTCTTCGGAAGATATCCGAGGACTGATTTTGTTCGTCTATAAAGCAAAAATAAAGAGCGTCCCCGAAGGACACTCGATATTTCCGGAATGTACGCTTAAATTAAGCTCTCTCAACCTTACCAGAACGCAGGCATCTTGAGCAAGCGTAGATATGACAAGGAGTACCCTTGACGATAGCCTTAACACGCTTTACATTTGGCTTCCATGTTCTGTTTGTACGTCTGTGTGAGTGGGAAACTTTAATTCCAAAAGTTACGCCCTTTCCGCAGATATCACATTTTGCCATTAGGTTGCACCTCCTTAAAAAATTCATATAGAAACATTGCTTATAAAATTACAACATTAATACTATAACATATCTTGAGAAAAAAAGCAAGAGTTTTTTTAAAAAAAACGGAAATTTTTTTCAAAATTAATTTTTT
>CAJKFZ010000262.1 GCA_905199285.1 uncultured Ruminococcus sp. | reverse complement strand
TTACTTTTGCATACAGAACTTCACCGATATGTTTTGCACGGAAGCCTGCTTCAATACCTGTAAGCATAGATGCAGTGCCTGCGAATGTAGAAATTATGGCATTATTCGCAAAACAGAGCTGTGGGAAATTAAATCCTACTGCCGACATACAGCCTGCCGGAAGAACGGCAACTGCGTTTTTTCCTAGAACTTTAAGGGCATTTCGCACGGCAAGACTTCCTCCGCATCCTGCACAAGCCTTGTGTCCATAGAAAAATTCGTCCCTGCACAAATTTTTTGCTGTCACGCTCACTTACTCCACCTCAATTCCGATAAAATTCACACGTTCTGTACCGTTTTCTATTGCAGAAAAAATATTCTCAATATCCGATCGGGAGATATTTCGTCCGCCAAGTCCGCCTATAAAATTGTAAGATGGAACTTGCAGTTTTGCACCATACAGAGCAGAGTTGACATTTGTAAATACAGTTCCCTCGTTACCAAAAGAAATATCTTTTTCCAGCACTCCTACAGCCTTTGCATTTTTTACGGATTCTACAAGCTCAGCAGTCGGGAACGGTCTCAGGTATCGGAGTCTGACAACACCGACTTTCTTGCCCTTTGTTCTGAGTTTATCAGCAATTTCCCGGCAAAGTCCGGCGATACTTCCAATCGTTATCAAAATAAATTCGGCATCTTCCGTTTTGTAATTTTCAATCAGACCGCTGTATTTTCTGCCGAATATTTCCGCAAATTTTTTCTCCGATTCAGCTATCACGGAAACGGCATTCAGCATTGCCTGATGCTCCTTGAATTTGAAAATATAATTGTAGTCCGGACCTGCTGAAAATGCCATATTTTTGGGATTTTCCAAATCCAGCTTATTGTCAGTTTCAAATTTCGGAAGAAATTTATCTGCCTGCTCCTCATCCGGAATATCCACTTCTTCATAAGTATGTGTGAGAATAAATCCGTCCAGATTCACCATAAAAGGCGTTGATGTTTTTTCGGCAATATAATAGCTCATCAGTGCAAGATCAAGGCTCTCCTGTGCATTTGCCGCATACGCCTGAATCCAACCGCTGTCAAGCTGTGAAATGCTGTCACGCTGGTCACCATAAATATTCCAGGGAAGAGCGGTTGAACGGTTAGCATTCATCATCACAATGGGAAAACGTCCTCCTGATGCGTAATAAAGACACTCTGCCATGTAGAGAAGTCCCTGAGATGAAGTCGCCGTAAACGCACGCACTCCTGCCGCACTTGCTCCCATAGCACATGACAGTGCGGAATGCTCAGACTCAACATGAATAAATTCTGCTTCAAGACTTCCGCTTTCTACCATTTCCGAAAGCCGTTCCACAACGATAGTTTGCGGAGTAATTGGATATGCCGAAATTATGGCAGGCTTTGCAAGTCTGATACCCTCTGCAAATGCTTCATCACCTGATAAAAATTTCTTCACTTTCTCTCAGCCTCCATTTCTATCGCATTTGGCTTGCAGATTTTTTTGCAGATACCGCAGCCTTTGCAGAAATCATAATCTATCACGGCCTTGTTGTTTTCAATAGAGATCACACCGTCAGGGCAGTATAAATAACACTGCATACAGCCCACGCATTTTTTCATGTCAATTATCGGTCTGATACTTCGCCAACCGGCATTTTTGCTAACAAGATAGCCTGCTTCAAAGGAAGTATCCGTGGGAACTTCCGCAAATGAGAAGCTTATTTTTTCTCTCAGATATGGTTTCATTTCAGTACCTCCTCTGCAGATTTTCTGACCGCCTGTTTATTTTTATCACGGATTTTTTCGGGCATATATCCGTCAATGGAACGCTCTATGTCCTTCACTGAAACTGCTCCCGATACTGCTGAAAAAATACCAAGCAGAATTGTGTTGACTGTTGGCAAGCGCAGTTCCCTTGCAATGGAATCACAGTCAAAAGCTATTATATTTTCATCAGCGGTTTTTCTGATGTTGGCGATGATCTTACCGTTATTTTTCAGCAGTTTTTTTTGTGAATCGCTGTACAGCGTATCATCAAGAATTATGACATAATCCGCTTTTTCAGTTTCACTGCGGTCAAGAACAGGTTTGTTACTGAGCTTTGTAAACGCCCTCACCGGAGCGCCGCGTCTTTCAGGTCCGAAGGACGGAAATGCAAGGGCATGGTTTTCGCTGCCCTTGTCGGCATATGCTGCTCCAAGCAGCTTTGCGGCTGTGAACGCACCCTGTCCGCCTCTGCCGAGCCATATTATTTCTGTCATGTAATTACACCTCTGCTTCTGTATTTATAATTTTCATAAAAATATCATGTATAATCCCACAAAACGGTCATTGTACGGTGTTGCCTTAATTATTCAATACGTCTTAATCAATCGATTACTCCACTGCCCAGAACAATTTCGCCATCATACAATACAACGTCAATTCTTCTGTCATATGATTTCTTTCACCTTTTTAAATACAGCCTCCGCAAGCCGAGCGTGACCCTCAGCAGAGAGATGCTCATGGTCGGTCTCGCTTGGTCCTGCAAACTGCGAAGCATCTAAAAACGCAGTATGCTCATCACGGCTGACCTTGCAATATGCCTCCGCCAATCCCTTGGAAACATCAACAGAATAATGTGAAAATTCGGGGTCAAACTCGTCCTCCCAAACCTGCTGACCTAAATGAATCGGCGAAATCAGAAGCACCTTGCTGGTCGGTGCAAAGCGGCGAACCTGTTTCACAAGCCTTGCAACACCCTTGCCGATGACATCGGAAGAAGCGCCGTAGACCGTTTTGCAGTCATTAGTGCCAAGCATAATAATCGAAAGGTCAATAGGATAATGGGATTCCAGCAGAGTAGACAGTACCTTGACACCGCACCTGCCGTCACGAAGAGGATCATCGAACACGGTTGTTCTGCCACACAAGCCCTCCTCCACAACATGAAATTTGTCCTGACCAAGTTTTTCGCTCAGGATGCTTGTCCAGCGAATGCCCCATGGGAAACGCTCGCTTGTTTTCGGAATCAATCCCCATGTATTGGAATCACCGAAGCATAATATCTGTTTCATACTATCACCTTTTATTTTTATACTAATACCCGAAATATTAATAGATAAAATTGCGAGCAGAAATTTCGTCAGGAAAGGAGAACACCACAAGACAGGCTGTCGCCTGTCGAGGACGTTCGACGCAGCATGACGGAATTTCTGCCGCAAGTTTACCTATTGCTATTTTGGGGATTAGTATTAACCTGAAGTTCCTGTGCCTTGACCGTTACTCGTGAATCCATTGCAACAGACTATGTCACAAAGGCATTACCACCAACAACATTTCGCCTCAAATACTGTAGTCGCCAGCAATAACGATCTCCTCCTGCCAGTCCATCAAATCCGCAAGAGTGATACCCTCCAATGTATCGTATATGGCTGTATCAAGCTTTTTCCACATTCGGTATGTCACGCACTGATTCTGATTCTTACATGGACTTGCACAGTTCTCTACACATTCTACAGGCAAAAGACTACCCTCTGTAGCAGTCAGAATCTGAAACATGGTGTACCGTTCGGGAGGATATTTAAGAAGATAACCGCCCTGATTTCCTTTCACGCTCTGAAGCAGCGATGCCCTTTGCAGCAGCATCACAATTTGTTCCAAATATTTGACTGAAATATTCTGACAACTGGCAATATATTTTAATCTTACAGGTGTTCCGTCATTATGATTTACTAAATCAAGCAGCATTTTGATAG
>CAJKFZ010000261.1 GCA_905199285.1 uncultured Ruminococcus sp. | reverse complement strand
GGAGTTTCCTCCGAGGAACAGGAAAAAATTATCAGCATCATTCACCGCAATTACTCCGAATAAGCCCACATAAGCCGCCACGTTTGCCCACGTCCGCCGTTTCAGCATTCCTCCGCAAAGTTATGGGATTCAGAATTCGGCGGCACGCAGGGGCAACAGTGGGGCTTGTTTTTGAAAGCATATATTACACAATTGTAAGAGCTGATTTTTCCCGATATTCTGTAGTTTTAGCCACTTGATAAGTGTGAAAAAGTATGGTAACATACATACTACCGAAAGGCGAACAGCCTACGGAAAACTACGAAAAAACGGAGGAAAATCACATGAAAACAATTGAACTTTTTGAAAAGGCAATGACCGAGGGAAACGAGTTCTTCAAGGAGCACAACATCAACCCCACGCTTTTCACAGCCTACAGACAGCAGAAGGACAGCGGCAACGAGATGCTCGACTTTTCCGAGGTTATCTGGACACAGGACATCGAGCCGATCAGCGATTTTTTCAAGGCGCAGGACATTACGGAATTTACGATTTCAAGCACTTTCAGCAGCCTGATCGAAACCCTCGCAGCCTTTGAAAAGCAGGGATTCCGCATGAACAGATTAACCGAAGTCAAGGCAAACTACACCGACTTTATCACGGGCGAAAAACAACTAATTCCCGCAATCCACATGAAATTGAACTAAGACCCAAGGGGCGGAATTACCGCCCCTGATTCTCGCCCACAAAGCCCCCACGTTCGCCGTTTTGCTTGATCTTGTAAAGTTACCCCTTTTGCAAACGGACGCACACAGGGGGACGATTTCAGGGCTTATTTTTGAAGTCATAAATCACACAATACTGCCCGAAAAATAGCCGAAATCATTGTTACATTTATTTTTCCGAAATCCGTTGACTTATTCCTCGAAAGACGGTAATATACATACTACCGAAAGGCGAACAGCCTGCGGAAAACAACGAAAAACGGAGGAAACGATTATGAAATGGGAAAAGGTTACAACAATGGAGCACCTCGAAATGAACGGATGCAGCACACAGGGTGCGGTGCTGAAATACGGCGAAAAAGTTCTGGTCTGCGGACTGACCTACAGAGGATTTGAAGCTGCCATTTACGACTTCATCGAAACGGAGGAAGAGACGGGACTTTCCTACATCGAATGCCGACTCGGATTGAATGAGATTGCTCCACATCCTTTCGATGACGGCGGAGATGCGATGAAGTGGTGCTTCGATCAGCTTGCAAAATAAGATGCTCAACCAACAAAAGCAGCAGTCCTTGAAAAAGGGACTGTTGCTCGTACTTTCGTTTCCCTCGGCAGTACAAATCCTGCCGATTTTCCGGCTTATCTTTGTGCAGATTATGATTCCAAAGTGCCTTGA
Organism: uncultured Ruminococcus sp.; assembly: GCA_905199285.1. Lineage (GTDB taxonomy): Bacteria > Bacillota > Clostridia > Oscillospirales > Ruminococcaceae > Ruminococcus. Next base: position 2,346 of record CAJKFZ010000261.1, on the reverse strand, counting down.
TTTCCTTGCTTTATTATGGTAACATAGGTTATACTGAAGAAGCAATCTCAATTAAAAAATCGCCCCAAGGGTGTTCAAAAATAAAGTTCAGACCTGATTTTTCAGGTCTTTTTTCATGCCGATTGGAGGTGAAACAATGGCAAAATTCAAACCGACACGCTTCATGGCAGAGGATTCAAAATACAACAAAGCGGCGGCAGACTATGCCGTCAATTTTATTCAGTGTCTTTCTCATACCAAAGGCACATGGGCAGGCAAGAAATTTGAACTTCTTGATTGGCAGGAGCAGATTATCCGGGACCTATTCGGCATTCTGAAACCTAACGGTTATCGGCAGTTTAACACGGCATATATTGAAATTCCGAAAAAGAACGGAAAGTCAGAGCTTGCGGCGGCGGTCGCACTTCTGCTGACCTGCGGTGATGGCGAGGAACGTGCCGAGGTTTATGGCTGTGCTGCTGACAGACAGCAGGCGGCTATCGTTTTTGATGTTGCTGCCGACATGGTGCGAATGTGTCCTGCCCTGAATAAACGAGTCAAAATCCTGACTTCTCAGAAAAGAATCGTTTTCACTCCAACTAACAGTTTCTATCAGGTGCTTTCTGCTGAAGCGTACAGCAAGAACGGCTTTAACATTCACGGTGTAGTTTTTGATGAACTGCATACCCAGCCCAACCGCAAACTTTTTGACGTTATGACAAAAGGTTCAGGCGATGCACGTATGCAGCCGTTGTACTTCCTTATCACCACTGCCGGAACGGATACCAACAGCATCTGCTACGAAGTTCACTCCAAAGCAAAGGACATCATCGAGGGCAGAAAACACGACCCGACTTTTTATCCCGTAATTTATGGTGCCGACGAATCGGAGGACTGGACTTCTCCGGAGGTCTGGAAAAAGGCAAATCCGAGCCTTGATAAAACGATTGGTATGGATAAGGTTGTCGCTGCTTGTAATTCTGCAAAGGAAACTCCCGGTGAGGAAAATGCGTTCCGACAGCTTCGTCTGAACCAATGGGTAAAGCAAGCAGTCAGATGGATGCCAATGGAGAAGTGGGATAAATGCAAAGTGGCATTTGATGAAGATGACCTTGCGGGGCGTGTCTGCTACGGCGGTCTTGACCTTTCATCTACGACTGATATTACGGCATTTGTACTTGTTTTTCCACCGACTGACGATGACGATTTTTACTATGTTCTGCCGTATTTCTGGCTGCCCGAAGATACACTTCCGCTGCGAGTACGACGTGATCATGTTCCATACGACTTGTGGGAACGACAGGGATTTTTGCTGACTACAGAGGGAAACGTTGTTCATTATGGATTCATCGAAAACTTCATTGATGAACTGGGGAAAAAGTTCAACATCAAGGAAATTGCATTTGACCGCTGGGGTGCGGTCCAGATGTCGCAGAACCTCGAAGATATGGGCTTCACGCTTGTTCAATTTGGTCAGGGCTATCGTGATATGTCGCCGCCGACAAAAGAACTGATGAAGCTGACGTTGGAGCAGAAACTCGCCCACAACGGTCACCCTGTTTTGCGTTGGATGATGGATAACATTTTCATCAAGCGTGACCCTGCCGGAAATATCAAGCCTGACAAGGAAAAATCCACAGAGAAGATTGACGGTGCGGTTGCCTTGATTATGGCTCTTGACCGTGCTATCCGCTGTGGATGTGTTTCCGAGGATTCTATTTATGATTCACGGGATTTATTGATTTTGTAGAACGGAGTTGATTTCTATGAGCATTTTCAGCGGACTATTTCACAGCCGTGACAAGCCGACAAACAGCTATGATTCGCCGTCCTACACCTACTTTTTCGGGCGGACACACGCAGGCAAGCGAGTTACAGACAGAACGGCATTGCAGCATACCGTTGTATATGCCTGTGTGAGGGTTCTGAGTGAAGCAATTGCACAATTACCGCTTCACGTCTATAAATATACGGATAAGGGCAAAGAGCGAGTGCAGCAGCACCCGCTTTACTTTTTGCTTCATGACCAGCCTAATCCCGAAATGACAAGCTTTGTTTTCCGTGAAACTCTGATGTCGCATCTGCTGATTTACGGCAATGCCTATGCACAGATTATTCGAAACGGTCGTGGCGATGTTATAGGACTGTATCCGCTGATGCCTGATAAAGTCAAGGTTGACAGAGATGAAAAAAATAGGCTGATTTACATTTACAGCCGATATGATGAAGCAAATCCGAACCTGAAACAGCAGGGCGATATTATTCTGACTGCTGAAAATGTATTGCATATCTGCGGTCTTGGATTTGACGGATTGGTCGGTTATTCGCCAATTGCTATGGCAAAAAATGCAATCGGAATTTCCCTTG
>CAJKFZ010000260.1 GCA_905199285.1 uncultured Ruminococcus sp. | reverse complement strand
ATACAAATGAAAATCAAAGGCAATGCCGCCCTGCTATTTTTCGGCAAAGCCTGAAACATTGGAGGCATAAATTATGAAAGCAACAGGAATAGTTCGCCGTATAGATGATCTCGGCAGAGTAGTGATTCCAAAAGAAATAAGACGCACAATGCGTATTCGTGAGGGAGACCCTCTTGAAATATACACCAACAGTGACGGCGAGGTTATTTTTAAAAAATATTCCGCTATAAGTGAAATGAGCGAAAACGCTTCGTATGTGGCGGACATAATGAATAAAATCGCCGGCTGTCCGGTTGTTATATTCGATAAAGACCATGTTGTCGCAAGCGCAGGAGTTCCAAAAAAGGAATTCTACGAACGTCGTGTAACAGGTCAGCTTGAGGAACTTATGGACAGCCGTGGACAATTTTTCTGTCCCGACGGAAACAGTAATAATTTCTATCCGGCAGAGGGTACGGACAGAACCGCAATTGCAGCTCTTCCCATTATAACCGCCGGAGACGTTTCCGGAGCAGTAGCATTCCTCACATCCGAAAAATGTACGGAAGTGACCGACCTTCAGAAAAGTCTGATAAATGCGGCTGCACAGTTCCTCGCAAAGAAAATAGAATAACACGCAGAAACGGCTTCCGAAATCTCATTCAGAAGCCGTTTTTTTCATATAAAAGATTCTTTTACGGTTTCGCATATTTCCGCAAAAAATCCCTGTTTTTTCAGTTCAGCCGCACATTTTTCAGTATCGGACGATTCATTGAACAGTCCGAAAACAGCAGAACCGCTTCCGGTCATAACAGCATTCAAAGCTCCGCATTCCAGCATTGATTTTTTGATGACTGCGACCTCTTCAAGCTGTACTGCCTCTTCAAAAAGATTCCCGAATTTCGTATAAGCCTGGTCGGGAGCATTTTCAATCAGCTGGACAAGAACGTCAGCGTCGGGATGCTCCGGAGCTTCAAGAGCGTCTATTTTTCCGTAAGCTTCAGCGGTTGAAACTCCGCAGCCTCCTTTGGCGACAACCAGTTTTCTACCCGAATAATCGCTTATCGGAGTAATTTCCTCGCCGATTCCGCCGACGTAAGCCGTTCCTCCCGTGAAGAAGAAAGGAACGTCTGCTCCGAGTTTTTTGCCAAGCATGGAAAGTTTTTCTTTCGCAAGATCAGCTCCTGTAAGCTCGTTAAGGCAGTACAAAACCGCCGCCGCATCCGAACTTCCGCCGCCCATTCCCGCCTGAGAAGGAATTGATTTTTTTATATCTATCCTGCATCCGGATTTTATTCCCTGAGATTCAAGAAAAAGTTTCGCAGCCTTAAATGCAATATTTTTCTCGCCGCAGGGAACGCTGTCCGCCTGAGAAAGCTGCTCCGGCTGAATGCAGTTCACGATAATTTCATCGTTTCCCGCTGTTAATTCGAGCGAAACTTCATCATATATCCCGACCGTCTGAAATACGCTTTTTATGGTATGATAACCGTTTTCAAGCTTTCCGGAAACATCAAGAACAAGATTTATTTTCGCCGCAGTTTTAATTCTCATGCTTTTCATCCTCTAATTTTTTCAGGAACTTTTCAATGCGGCTCATAGCTTCCATAAGATGTTTGAGCGAATATGCGTAGGAAATTCGCATATATCCCTCGCCGCTTTCACCGAATGCGCTTCCGGGAACTGCTGCAACTTTCTCCTCATAAAGAAGTCTCTCGCAGAATTCCTCGCTTGTCAGACCAGTACTTTTTATACACGGGAAAACATAGAAAGCTCCCTCCGGATTAAAGCAAGTCAGACCGATACGGTTGAATTCATTTACAAGATAGCGGCGACGGACGTTATATTCGTCAACCATTTTCGTTACTTCCGCATCGCAGGAATTCAAAGCTTCAATTGCGGCGTTCTGGCTGATATACGGACTGCACATTATTCCATACTGATGCACCTTAAAAACCTGAGAAATTATCGGTTCAGGGGCAGCAACATAGCCCAGTCTCCAGCCCGTCATGGCATAAGCTTTTGAAAATCCGTTTACATAAATTGTACGTTCACGCATTCCCTCAAGCTCGATAATTGAAACGTGTTTTCTGCCGTATGTAAGCTCGGAATAGATCTCGTCCGATAGAACAATGATATTTGTTTCACGCAGGAACTCGGCGATCGGTTCAAGATCTTCCTTTGTCATGATAGCTCCGGTAGGATTATTTGGAAACGGCAGAATAAGCATTTTTGTACGCTCGGTAACTTTGTCCTTGAAATCTTCAACGGTAAGCTTGAAATTGTTTTCTATTCTTGTCGGAACTGAAACCGGAACTCCTCCTGCAAGCTCAACAAGCGGAGCATAGCAGACGAAACATGGTTCAACGACAAGAACTTCATCGCCGGGATCTATTATTCCTCTTAAAGCAAGGTCGATAGCCTCTGAACCGCCGACTGTTACGATTATTTCATTTTCGGAATCATATTTTACTCCGTGTTTTTCCTCTATCTTATCGCTTATAGAAGTTCTCAGCGGAGCAATTCCCTTATTAGGACCGTAAATTATATGCTTTCTTTCAAGAGTCTGGATAGCTGCTTTTCTTATCACCCAGGGGGTATTGAAATCAGGTTCGCCGACTCCCAGACTGATAACTCCCTCCATAGTTCCGGCAATATCGAAAAATTTTCGTATTCCGGACGGTTCGATTTTTTTTATTTTATTTGAAAGAACCTTATCGTAATCTATCACGATCAACCTAATCCCCTTTCGTCATGTTCCTCACCATCGATGAAGATGCCTTTTTCCTTATATTTTTTCAGAATAAAGTGAGTTGCTGTTGAAAGAACTCCGTCTATCGTTGAAAGTCTTTCCGAAACGAAAAGAGCAACGTCTTTAAGATTATTTCCCTTTACCTCAACCGACAGATCATATGCTCCCGACATAAGATTAACGCTTTCAACCTCATCATACATCATGATAGTCTTTGCAATATCGTCAAATCCGCAGTCACGCTGAGGTGTAACTTTAAGTTCTATTGTTGCGTAAACTATTGATTTATCGAATTTTTCATCATCAAGAATAACGCTGTAGCCTCTGATAACGCCGTCATCCTCAAGCTTCTGTATCGCCTGAGCCGCCTCCTGCGCAGAAATACCGAGCATTTCGCCCAGCGCCGTATTTGAGATACGAGCATTCTGCTGTAAAATTTTTACGATTTCATTCATAATATCATATCCTTTCAGATTATTAATCTATATTGATAAAATAAGGCTTTCTCTTTTTGAAATAGCAAAGCCTTGTAAAGCCTGCCGCTCGTGCTATCTCAATACCCTCGGCTATACCGCTTCCGAGATCCTCAACTTTATGTGCGTCTGAACCGACTGAAAGTATCTCTCCTCCTAAATCCTTGAAAAGTTTAACGTATTTCAGTGGAGGAAAAACATCTCCAAAATTTTGTCTTAAACCGGATGTATTTATCTCGATTCCCTTGTCTTTGGAGATAAGCTCACGGAAACTTTCCGCAATGATCTCATCGTAGCGTGAAATATCGGGATCGATCCCGCATCTTCTTTTCATATAGCGGAGCGAGTATGTAAGATGTCCGAGAATGTCGAATTTTCCCCACCTGCAAAGCTCGTATACCTCTTTGAAGTATTTATCAAGAAGAATATAAATTTAATCCATAGACATATTTTTATAATCAATGTAAAAAAAATCTTTTTCTCCCAACGTCTGGTGATTAGAACTGATAAGAAAATAAAGTCTTTCGTCAGAA
>CAJKFZ010000259.1 GCA_905199285.1 uncultured Ruminococcus sp. | reverse complement strand
CCGCCGGAGATAAAAGAATCTCCTCATATTCAGAAAGCAACTAACAATATTGAACTTGATACAGCTTCTATTGCTGAAAAGGTTACCGATCACGCTTTCGGACTTTTTAACTCGGTAATATCTCTTATCGGAACTATTACTGCGACTGTGACTAATCTTATTCTTGGAATAATTTTTGCGATATATCTTCTTCTCCGCAAGGATAAGCTTAAAGAAGATCTTAACCGTTTTCAGAACCTCTTTATAAGTGATAAAATAAATAAAAAAATAAATCGATTCTTCTCAGTCGCTCATGAAACCTTTACAAACTTTTTTATCGGTCAGTTTATAGAGGCGATAATTATCGGAACGCTTACTTTTATCGGAGCTTCTATTTTGCGTCTTCCGTATGCGGCGATGACAGGAACTATCGTTGGTGTAACTGCTCTTATTCCGATAGTCGGCGCTTTCGTCGGAGCTGCCTTGAGCGCATTCATTATTTTTACGGAAAGTCCGAAACAGGCGCTTATATTCCTTATATTCCTTATCATTTTGCAGCAGTTTGAAACTAATATAATTTATCCGAAGGTTGTTGGTTCTTCGATAGGACTTCCGGGAATATGGGTTCTCGCTTCGGTAACGCTTGGCGGCGGGCTTTGTGGAATAATGGGAATGATGCTTGGCGTTCCTCTTGCCGCAACCCTTTATAAGCTTTATTTTGAAACTATTGAACAGAAAGAGGGAAGGCTCCTTCCGGATACTGACAGCAATAATGAGAAAAAAGTTGCCAAACCTGATACTTCACCGGCAAAGCAGACAAAGATACAGAAAAATAAATAAAATCTCTTATTTGAACAAATTATGCAAACAAATTTCAATGTTTTTATAAACAGTTTTTCCGCAGAAATAATAAACACCTATATTTTGTATTTCTAAAAATTAACGATTAAGCAATTTGTAATATCTTCAAACTGCTTAACGGCTCTCTGTATGTATGCTTACTAAATTTTTTCATTTAATTTTGAAATTTGAGATTGACAAAGCCGATTCAATGTGTTACAATAACAACGGTAAATTTAATAAAGAAGGAGTCCTGAAAAAATGACTAAAACTTGGCCACAGGAATGGGAAGGCTTCGCAGAAGGACGCTGGAGCAATACTTCTGTAAATGTCCGAGATTTTATTAAGAAAAATTACACACCTTATGACGGCGATGAGAGCTTCCTCGCTGGTCCTACAGACGCTACTAAAAAGCTCTGGGATCAGGTTATGGATCTTACTCGTCAGGAAAGAGAAGCCGGCGGCGTTCTCGATATGGATACAAAAATCGTTTCTACTATCACATCTCATGGCGCTGGTTACCTTAACAAAGATCTTGAACAGATCGTTGGACTTCAGACAGATAAGCCTTTCAAGCGTTCACTTCAACCTTTCGGCGGTATCAGAATGGCACAGAATGCCTGCACACAGAATGGCTACGAAGTTGATCCGGAAATCGTAAAGATTTTCACAAAATATAGAAAAACTCACAATCAGGGTGTTTTCGATGCTTACACTCCTGAAATGCGTATGGCTCGTAAGTCCGCTATTATCACAGGTCTTCCGGATGCCTACGGAAGAGGACGTATTATCGGCGACTACAGAAGAGTTGCTCTTTACGGTATCGATATGCTCATTGAGGATAAGAAGCATCAGATTGAAACTTCACTCGTTCGTATGACTTCAAAGAATATCCGTCTCCGTGAGGAACTTGCTGAACAGGTTCGTGCTCTCGAAGAACTCAAGGAACTTGGAAGTATTTACGGCTTCGATATCTCAAAGCCAGCTGCAACAGCTAAGGAAGCTGTACAGTGGCTCTATTTCGGTTACCTTGCTGCTGTTAAGGAGCAGAACGGTGCTGCTATGTCTCTTGGACGTACATCAACTTTCCTTGATATCTACATTCAGCGTGATATCGACAGAGGAATTCTTACAGAAGAACAGGCTCAGGAACTTATCGATCACTTCATCATGAAGCTTCGTATCGTTAAGTTCGCAAGAACTCCTGAATATAACGAACTCTTCTCCGGCGACCCGACATGGATCACAGAATCTATCGGCGGTGTTGACGTGGACGGTCACCACTTTGTTACAAAGAATAGCTTCCGTTATCTCCATACTCTTGAAAACCTCGGAACTGCTCCAGAGCCGAATATGACAGTTCTTTGGTCACAGAAGCTCCCGAGAAAGTTTAAGGAATACTGCGCAAAGATGTCCATCAAGACATCATCTATCCAGTATGAGAACGATGACATGATGCGTGTTACTCACGGTGACGACTACGCTATCGCTTGCTGCGTATCTTCAATGAGAGTCGGCAAGGAAATGCAGTTCTTCGGAGCAAGAGCAAACCTTGCTAAGTGTCTCCTTTACGCTATAAACGGCGGTGTTGACGAGAGAATGAAGGTTCAGGTAGGTCCTAAGTACAGACCTGTTGAAGGCGATTACCTTGACTTTGACGATGTTTGGGAAAAGTATGATTCCATGATGGAATGGCTTGCCGGACTTTATGTTAATACACTTAATGTTATTCACTATATGCACGATAAGTATTGTTATGAAAAGCTCCAGATGGCTCTTCATGACAGAGATGTAAAGCGTTATTTCGCAACAGGTATCGCAGGACTTTCTGTTGTTGCCGATTCACTTTCTGCTATCAAGTATGCTAAGGTTAAGTGCATCCGTGACGAAAACGGTATTGTAACTGATTACGAGGTTGAGGGTGACTTCCCGAAATACGGCAACAACGATGACCGTGTTGACCAGATTGCTGTTACAGTTGTCCGCAAGTTTATGGAGAAGATCAAGAAGCACCATACATACCGTGACGGTGTTCCTACAATGTCTATCCTTACTATCACATCAAACGTTGTTTATGGTAAGAAGACAGGTAACACTCCTGACGGAAGAAGAATGGGAGTTCCGCTTGCTCCTGGAGCAAATCCAATGCACGGAAGAGATACTCACGGCGCAGTTGCTTCACTCGCTTCTGTTGCAAAGCTTCCTTTCAGACATGCACAGGACGGTATTTCAAATACATTCTCAATCGTTCCAAATGCTCTTGGTAAGGATATGGACGTATTTATGGGCGAGATCGATCTCGATCAGCTCAAGGGAGAAAAATAATGCTTGAATCCAATGTTTTCGGAAAGGCTCAGAATCCGGATGAGCTTGTCGATCTGATCGATAGTCTTATGTCGGACGGAACGGGTCATGTTAATATATTTTCAAATGATGACAGCGACAGCCTGAAGGTTGAAACCGTAAATAGCACCGATTGTGGTATTAAAGGCGCTTGCTGTCAGCCAACAGAAGACGCAATAGACGAGGACGAGGATTAATTTTAACAGGAGGATATTGTTATGGATAATCAGAAACAGGTTGACAATCTTATTGAACTTCTTGATGGATATGTTGAGAAAGGCGGTCACCACCTTAATGTAAACGTTTTCACAAGAGAAACACTTCTTGATGCTCAGGCTCACCCGGAGAAATATCCGCAGCTTACTGTAAGAGTATCTGGTTATGCGGTAAACTTTGTAAAGCTTACAAAGGAACAGCAGGATGACGTTATTTCAAGAACTTTCCACGCTACACTCTAATTAACAAAATGCCGGACTGGTTAAAAAACAGTCCGGTTTTTATTTAATTCGAAATAATATTTGCTGAATTTGATTATACTGTTTATGTGAGGTAAACTATTGTTTGTAATTTTTTACA
>CAJKFZ010000258.1 GCA_905199285.1 uncultured Ruminococcus sp. | reverse complement strand
ATGACAAAATAAAATCACAACTTATATAAACAAGAGTATAATCATTTACTTTTCCGTAATATGCTTGACAAAACCACTGATTTATAGTAAAATTATTACATATCTGAAAAAGGAGGATATCAATATGCTTGCTCTTAAACCAAAAATGTTTGAAGAATCCTCAAAATCACACGCTTCTCCGAATATATGGATACAGCTTGCGATTTTCATTGTGGTCTTTTTTATAATATTCATATTTGAAGCGATTATTCCATCCATTCTCACCGTTCCTCGCCTTATGAAAGAACTAAGCGTAGATCAGGCTTTTCTCAACGGAGCCAAAAAGCTTACTCTGGAAGAATCAATGAAAATGGCAGAAAGCTACTCCAATCTGCCGGAAATAATGATACCAACGCTCCTTACAACCGTTTTCGGAACTCTTGCGAGCATTTTCTACTGCCGATGCGTAGAGATGAGACCTATACGTTCCATGGGTTTCAGAAAACGAAAGGCTTTGCCTCATTATTTTCTCGGTCTTGCCGTGGGAATAATGATGATGACTGCAATTACGCTCCTCACCGTTTTAAGCGGAGTAAACAGCATAAAGCTCTGTTCGGGAATCAATTTCGGACTTATCAGTCTTTATCTTCTTGGTTTTATAGTTCAGGGAATGAGCGAAGAGGTTATTTTCCGTGGATATCTTATGACTACTATCGGCGGACATCATAGTCCCCTTCTTGCTATCGGAATAAGTTCTGTCGCATTCGGGCTTGCTCATTCGGCAAATCCGGGAATAAATCCCCTCGCTATGCTCAATCTTATTCTGTTCGGAGTATTTGCCGCACTTTACATTATACTCTTTGACGATATATGGGGAGCTTGTGCGATTCATTCGGTCTGGAATTTCACTCAGGGCAACGTCTATGGAATCAGTGTAAGCGGTTCCGGAAATACGGAATCCATATTCCGTACAACGGCGCAGTCTTCTCACGCTTTTCTTACCGGTGGCAAATTCGGTATCGAGGGAAGTATTTTCACAACGCTCGTTCTCGCTGCCGGAATATTCCTGATAATTTTAAGGATAAAAAAATCCGCTGCGGAACATTCGCCTGCATAAAAACAGAAAATCTGCTGTACTTTTGAAGTACAGCAGATTTTTCTTAACTGCTTTTTCTGAAATTTGTATCTGTAAGGATTCTTGCAAAAATAAGTCCCAAAGGAAGCGCAAGAACTATTAAAAACGCTTTGCTCAGCCATAAGCCTCCCGTAGCGATATCATTGAGTCCGATAAAGTAAATGCCCTTATACATAAACATTCCGGGAACCATTATAACTATTGACGGAACTGTAAGAGTTATTCTCGGATATCCCACCTTGATCTTTATAGCAGAAGCAAGCAGACCTGCTGTCATCGCTCCTACAAAAGCCGCTGCGCTGACCGGAATATTGGTAAAATCAATAAGTTCCAATCTTAACGTATTGGCTATCATACCTATCAGACCGGCTGTAACCGCCATTTTTCTTCTGCTGTTGAAGAGGAACGAAAATCCATAAACGCCGCAGAAGCTTGCAATAAGACGGAAAATAAGCTGTAAAATCGGATTGATCTCAATCTCAGAGAAATCCGACGGCGCAAAATCAAATGTCAGCGCTGTCAGCCAACCGGTAAGCGTTGCCATGATAATTATCAGAAGAGCATACATTATACGTTCCATTCCCGAACGCAGATCAAGCTTGGCAAGGTCGATTCCGCCCGTTATAAGCGGAAATCCAGGTATAACGAAAAGCATTGAGCAGATATATCCCGCCTGATGGACCGCAGATACATCCAGAACCATTTCTGCAAGCTTCATAAGGAGTACATATGTACAGCAGGCAGCTGCAACTCCTCCTGCAACGTTGGCAAGCAGAGTTATATGACGCTCCAGAAGCTTTTTGCGGACGAACTGTCCAACGCCTGCTCCGAAGAACGCGAGTATCATCTCGACTATTCCTCCGCCCAGCAGAAACGTAAATCCGCAGCAGGCAAGCGCAGAAGCAAGTGCAAGATTCCATGCCTTATAATTTGCCGGAAGCGACTGTATTTTGTCGAGTATCATATGAAACTGCTCGACAGAATATTTTCCGGCTCTTTCACTGAAATCGTCTGCGAAACGTTCAATAGCGTTTAGTTTATCTGTATTTACTCCGGTAGTGCTTAACGAAATCGCATTTGTATACGTTTCGCCGTTTTCCACACAGGTATACGCAATTGAAAGAAGTCCTATATCGGCATTGCAGACTATATTCAAGGCTCTTGCGATCTTATTCATCGAAGCCCTTACTCTCCATGCACCTGTTCCGACTGAAAGCATCATAAGTCCGACACGTCCGACAAGCGTTGCTTTTTCTTTCAGAGTGGCATTTACAGCCGGTGAATTACTTTCCTGATCGATGATATCGTGCCATTCGATCGTCATATGCTGTTTACGGAATTTGCTCATTAATATTCTCCTTTTAAGAGATTCTTATATTTCAATGCTGTTTATAGTATTTCTTACGCAGTCTGCGCTCTTTCTGAGAAGATCTGTTTCAGCGTCTGTAAGCGGAAGCATGATTTTTCCGTGTGCGCCGTTATTTCCCACAACATTAAGTATACTGAGGCAAATATCGTCAAGACCGTATTCGCCGTGAAGCATAGTTGAAACGGTCATTGTCGTATCGATTCCGGTAAGCAGACACTTACAGATGTAGCATACCGATGTTGCAACGGCATAGAAAGTAGCTCCCTTGCGTTCGATAACGCTTGCTCCTGACTTTCTTACATATTCCTCGACCTCATCATAATTGAACTGAGGTATCATGTTGTCGGCTTTAAGTACAGAAGCGTGGAAATCTGCTATCGGAATATTGGAAATATTTGCAAGAGACCACGGAATAAAGGATGAATCTCCATGCTCGCCGAGAACATATGCATGAACGTTATTCTGATTTATCTTGTAATACTCGGAAATTCTTGTGCGGAGTCGGGAAGTATCGAGGATAGTTCCGGAACCGATTATTTTATTATCGGGAATACCTGAACACTTGCAGAAAACATATGTCATAACGTCAACAGGATTGCTTACGATAAGGTAAGTTGTTTCTCCTGCGTATCTTGTGATATTGGGAATAATGCTCTTCATAACGTTAACGTTTGTCTGAGCAAGATCAAGACGTGACTGACCGGGCTTTCGTGCAATTCCTGACGTAATAATAACGATATCAGAACCGGCAGCGTCTTCGTAACTTCCGGCATAAACATTAAAAGGATTACAGAAAGGCGAGCCCTGTCTTATGTCCAATGCCTCGCCGAGAGCCTTTTCATTGTTGATGTCGATCATGACTATCTCGGAAGCTGTTCCGAGAAGCGAAAGCGCATATGCAATTGTTGAGCCAACGCTTCCTGAGCCTATAATGGTAATCTTATTCATAAATATTCTCCTTTTTCAGATCGTGTGCTTTTTATGATCTGCTCTGAAATATATTATATCATATTATAGACGATTTGTCTATAAATCCGGAATTATGAAGGAGAACAGATACCTTACGACAACTCTTATATAACTAAGAACGTAAAAATTGGTGATTGTGTATGGCTGGGAAATAATGTAATAATCTTGGGAGGCTGTGTAATTGGAGAGGGAGCCATTATACAGGCTGGATCAGTTGTATGCAAAGATATACCTGCATATTCAATAGCAGGAGGACATCCGGCTATTCCATTTAAAACAAGAAACAAAGAACA
>CAJKFZ010000257.1 GCA_905199285.1 uncultured Ruminococcus sp. | reverse complement strand
CTGAAAAGTTTTTATAAACTCTGTGAAATTCGTTGCAAAAAAAAAGCAATTATGATATAATATTGTGGTGATATTCTATTTTAAAATAAACGAGGTACAAAAAATGTTCAAGCATAAAAAAGTTGCAGCCTTTATTTTAGGTCTGCTTATAAGCGTTTCAGCGGTTTCACCGATCTACAGCGCTTTTGCCGAGGGCGAAGAGGAAACCTCCGCAACGACTGAAACTTCGGACGAAGAAAGCTCCGAAATCATAGTTTCCGGAGAATTTTCCTATTCCCTCACTCACGATAACACCGTCTGCATCGAGGACTGCTCAAGCGAAGAAAAAAATCTCGTAATTCCCGACACTATCGACGGCATCGCCGTTACAGAGCTTGGCAAGCTTGCTTTCGGAAACGATATCGGCAAGCCCTATGAAACAATAACGCTGCCTGCTTCCATTGAATATATTTCATCGGACAATCCCTTTTCAGTCTGCGACAGCCTTACAGAAGTAATCGTCGATTCTTCCAATGAAAATTACATCGCAGAGGACGGAGTGCTTTTCACTAAGGATAAATCAAAGCTCGTCTGCTATCCTCAGAAAAAAACGGGAAGCAGCTATTCCATTCCCGAGGGAGTTTCTGTTTTGGGAGAGGCTTCAATTTATAACACACAGCTCAGCGAAATAACGTTTCCTTCAACTTTAACCGAAATCCAATATTACGCACTTGGAAACAATTCAAAGCTTACCTCAGCCGATTTAAGCAAAACCGCTGTCTCTTCTATTGGCTTATACGCTTTCACGGACTGTTCATCACTCAGCAGTGTTCTTCTTCCTGATTCTCTTTACGAGATAGCCGGAGCAGCTTTCAGCCGCTGCAAGGCGCTTAGTGAAATCACTCTTCCGAAAAATCTTGGAATGATCGGACAGTATGCATTTATTGATACGGGACTTTCTAAAATCACTGTTCCCGATTCTGTTTCGGAAATCGGATACAGCGCTTTTGGCTACTATTTAGACAGCGAGGGAAACGAAACTGCCGACAGCAACTTTGTAATCGTCGGAAGCTACGGCTCTGCTGCTCAGAAATATGCAACCGATAAGGATACCGAATACGATTACGCAAACAGCTTTGAGTTCAGAGTTCCCGAACAGGATGAACAGATAACAGAACAGCTTTCTCTTGAAAAAAGAGTTTTCGGAGACTACGAATATGCCGTTGTAAACGGAGACGCCGTGATCACAGCCTGCGTTTCTGATGATACCGTTCTCAATATTCCCTCAGAGATCGAAGGATTAACAGTTATAGCCGTTTATCCGGTAGCATTCCAAAACTGCTTATCGGAAGAGATAGTTCTTCCCGAAACGGTCACTCTGATTCGTGAAATGGCATTTTACAGCTGCACCAATCTGAAAAGAATAACTCTTCCGTCAAACCTTACCGAAGTCGGCAACAATGCTTTCGACAGCTGCACTCTTCTTGAAACTGTCGATACAGGCGGAGCGGTTACTATCGGCAGTCAGGTTTTCTATGACTGCACCTCCCTTAAATCTGTCACCATGCCTGAAGCGATCACTATCGGAAGCGATATTTTCAAAAACTGTACCTCACTTAAAAATCTCACTATCTCGGGAAACTGCACCTCGTTCGGCGGAGAAGATGAAGAGCCTTTCCTCGGCTGCACATCTCTTGAATCAGTAACAGTAACCTCCGGCGACGGAATATATTCATCCGAAAACGGAGTTCTTTACAACAAGGATAAATCCACGATAATCCTCTATCCACAGGCAAAAACGGATAAAAAATATAAAGCTCCGAAAAGCGTAAAAGAGATCGGACAATCTGCTTTTTATCACTGTAAATATCTTGAATCGGCAGATATTTCGGGAGTTGAGGTTTTAAAGGACTATGCTTTTGAGGGATGTGAAAAGCTTAAAAAAGTAAAGCTCTCCAAAAATCTTACACAGATAGGAGCCGACGCTTTTTACGGCTGCAAAGCTTTAACAAGTCTGCGTTTTTATGATAAGCTCACCTATATCGGCGAAGGAGCTTTCGGCGAATGCTACAATGAAAATGCCGATACGGATAATATCGATCCGGAAATCACCGGCACGGACGAAAGCGAACCGCACGATATGCTCATCGAGGGCTTTAAGATCTATGCCGATAAGGAAAGCATGGCTTATGAGTATGCGGAAAAGAGAAATATCCCGATAGTAAGCGGTACCGTTCTTTTCCTCGGACTTAATATCCATAAAGGTATTTTATTCGGAGGCGCAGGAGTTATTGCCGCGCTTATTGCAGCATTCATAACAAAGTTTATCGTTTCAAAATCAAAAAAGAAAAAATCTGAAAATAAACAAAAAGAGGATAAAAAAGATGAAGAATAAATTCAAAAAAATTCTTTCCATATCTGCTGCTGCATTGTTATCGCTGTCTATAGCGGCATCTCTTTCAGCATACGCTGATCCGGAAACAGCAGAAGAAGTTATAAGCGACGGTTCGTTTATCTATGATACCGTAGACGGCGGATATACTATTAAAAGATGTACCGCAACTATTATAACCTCTATTCCCGGAATCGTAAACGGAATTCCTATCGTTGAAATATCCGAAGGAGCTTTCAGCAACTGTGCCGGAATAACTGAATTAAATATTCCCCAGACCGTAAAAAAAATCGGCACGGGAGCTTTCACATACTGCACCTCGCTTCAAAAGATCACGATTCCCTCCTCGGTAACAGAAATACCGGATCAGGCATTTTTAGGCTGCTCATATCTTACGGATATCGAGCTTCCCGATAGTGTTACAAAAATAGGCGATTCCGCCTTTGCAGTCTGCTCCAGCCTGACAGATTTCGAGCTTCCCGATTCTCTTGTCGAGCTTGGCGATATGGCATTCAACTGCACTCCTATAACTACTATTGATGCCGAAGGCTGTGCCGGATTCGTTGTTGATGAAAAAATTCTTTACGACAGAAACAAAAAAGAGATATACCGTGCCTTAAACGATATATCAGGAGATATCTACATCGCTGATTCCGTTGAAGCTATAGGCGGCGGAGCTTTCTCGCTCTGCTACGGAATTGAAAATGTTTTTGTTCCAGGTTCAGTTCAAACGATAGGAGATAACAGTTTCCGTGACTGCGTTTCACTGAAAAAACTGGATTTTGCTGAAGGACTTTCTTCAATAGGAACCTGTGCATTCATAAATAACATTTCTCTTGAAACGGTTGAATTTCCGCTGTCGCTCCGGTCGATAGGAGACAGCGCATTTATGAACTGTACATCGCTGAATAAAACCATTTTTCAGGATGGACTCAAGTCTATCGGAGCAAATGCATTTTACGACTGCGAGAATCTTATGCAGGTAAGCGTTCCGAAAACGGTTGAAACTATCGGTGAGGATGCTTTCGGTAAAATTTCGGACGAAGAGGGAAATACCCTGAGTTTAAGCGGATTCAAGATGAATGTTTCGTCCGGTTCTGCCGCAGAAAAATATGCAAAAAACGATAATATCGAGCATACAGCGTCTGATAAAAGCCTGAAGAAAATCGCATTCATCATAATAGCTGTCGGACTTATAATCGCCGTGATAATTTTCGCAGTCGTTCTTATGGCAAGAAACCGAAAAAGCGCCACTGCTGCTGCAAAAAAAGCGCAGAAAGAAGCTCTTGAAAAAGAAGCCGAGGAGAATTACGTTAAGATCTTAGACGACTCCCCCAACGATGATGATAAAAAGAAGTCTGATAAGAAAAAAACTGACAAAAAGAAATAA
>CAJKFZ010000256.1 GCA_905199285.1 uncultured Ruminococcus sp. | reverse complement strand
GCATTTATATGCGAATGTAAAAAGGCGTCTCCATCTAAGGGCGTGATTGCTGAAGATTTCCCGTATCTGCGGATAGCTAAGGACTATGAAAAAGCCGGAGCGACCTGCATTTCAGTTCTTACTGAACCGAAATGGTTTCTCGGAAGCGATGAATATCTCCGTGAAATAGCCGCAGAGGTGAATATACCGTGTATCCGCAAGGATTTTACTGTTGATGAATACATGATTTACGAAGCCAAGCTTCTTGGAGCAAAAGCGGTTCTCTTGATCTGCTCGATTCTTCAAGAGGAGCAGATTAAAAAATATATCGCAATTTGCGACAAGCTCGGACTTTCTGCTCTTGTTGAAGCTCACGATGAAAACGAAATAAAAATGGCTGTAAATGCCGGCGCACGGCTTGTTGGAGTAAACAACCGCAATCTCAATGACTTTTCCGTTGATACAGGAAACAGCCGCCGCATGATAGAACTTATCCCGAACGGAACTCTTTTCGTTTCTGAAAGCGGAGTCAAGGATGCCGAGGATATTCGTTTGCTTCGTGAAGCCGGAGCTGACGCTGTTCTTATCGGAGAAACTCTTATGCGTGCCGAGAACAAAACAGCAAAGCTTGCAGAACTTAGAGGAAAAATATGACGAAAATAAAGCTTTGCGGTCTTAGAAGAGAATGCGATATCGAGTATGTCAATGAACTTTTACCGGAATATATCGGCTTCATTTTCGCTCCGAAAAGTAAAAGATATGTTGAACCGGAGCTTGCTCTTGAACTTCGGAAAAAGCTTGACAGTGAGATTGTTCCGGTCGGAGTTTTTGTGGATGAAAAATCCAAATTAATTGCCGATATGGTAAAAAGAGGTATCATCAGCGCAGTTCAGCTCCACGGAAGCGAGGATAATGCCTATATTGCAGAATTACGCAGACTTGTCGGTAGTTCGGTCGAAATCATCAGGGCTTTCGTTGTGAAAAGCGAAAATGATGTTGAAGCGGCAAATAATTCAGACGCCGATTACGTTCTTCTCGATTCCGGAGGCGGTTCGGGAGAAGTTTTCGATCATTCTCTTATAAAAAATATAGATCGTCCGTATTTTCTTGCGGGAGGACTTACTCCTGAAAATGTCGGCGGGGCTGTTTCAAAGCTTCAGCCATATGCCGTTGATGCAAGTTCCTGTCTTGAAACGGACGGATTCAAGGATTTTAACAAAATGTCTGCCTTTGTCAAGGCGGTAAGAAAGGATTAATTTACATGGCTGAATCAAAAGGAAGATTTGGCGTTCACGGAGGACAGTACATTCCCGAAACTCTTATGAACGCTGTTATCGAGCTTGAAAATGCTTATAACCATTATAAAAACGATCCGGAATTTAACCGTGAGCTTACAGATTTGCTGAATAATTATGCTGGAAGACCATCGCTGCTTTATTACGCTGAAAAGCTTACAAAAGAGCTTGGCGGAGCAAAAATTTATCTCAAAAGAGAGGATCTTAATCATACCGGTTCTCATAAAATAAACAACGTTCTTGGTCAGGCTCTTCTTGCGAAAAAAATGGGAAAAACACGTCTTATTGCGGAAACAGGCGCAGGTCAGCACGGAGTTGCAACAGCAACGGCTGCGGCTCTTCTTAATATGGATTGTGTTGTTTTCATGGGAAAAGAGGATACAGAGCGTCAGGCGCTCAACGTTTACAGAATGAGACTTCTTGGAGCAAAGGTAGTTCCTGTAACAAGCGGTACGGCAACTCTTAAAGACGCTGTTTCCGAGGCTATGCGTGAGTGGACCACAAGAATCGACGATACTCATTATTGTCTCGGTTCAGTCATGGGACCGCATCCGTTCCCGACTATCGTCCGTGATTTTCAGGCAGTCATTTCCCGTGAGGCAAGAGCGCAGATACTTGAAAAAGAGGGAAGACTCCCTGACGCTGTAATTGCCTGTGTTGGCGGAGGCTCTAATGCTATCGGAAGCTTCTATCACTTTATTCCTGATGACGAAGTACGTCTTATCGGATGTGAAGCTGCTGGAAGGGGAATTGATACATTTGAAACCGCTGCCACTGTAAACACCGGTAGAATCGGAATCTTCCACGGAATGAAATCATATTTCTGTCAGGACGAATACGGACAGATCGCTCCGGTTTACTCAATTTCAGCCGGACTTGATTATCCCGGAGTAGGTCCTGAACACGCAAATCTTCATGATATCGGAAGAGCGGAATATGTTCCGGTTACTGATGACGAAGCTGTAAACGCATTCGAGTATCTTTCAAGAGTTGAGGGAATAATTCCTGCAATAGAGTCAGCACACGCCGTTGCATACGCAATGAAGCTTGCTCCGACAATGGATAAGGACAAAATAATTATCATAACTGTTTCAGGCAGAGGAGACAAGGACTGTGCTGCAATTGCCAGATACAGAGGGGAGGATATTCATGAGTAATATAAAATCTGCCTTCAAGAACGGAAAGGCTTTTATTCCATTTATAACCTGCGGAGATCCTGACCTTGAAACGACAGGCAAAGTAGTTCGTGCTGCTGTTGAAAACGGAGCAGACCTTATCGAACTTGGAATTCCTTTTTCTGATCCGACAGCAGAAGGTCCCGTGATTCAGGGAGCAAATATCCGTGCGCTCGCAGGAGGAGTAACGACAGATAAAATTTTTGAATTCGTAAAAGAGCTTCGCAGGGATGTGAAGATACCGCTCGTTTTCATGACGTATGCAAACGTAGTTTTTTCGTACGATACCGAGAGATTCATGGCAAGATGCTGTGAATGCGGAATTGACGGGATTATTATTCCTGATCTTCCGTTCGAGGAAAAGGATGAATTCTCCGCAGCAGCAAAGCAATACGGAGTAGACCTTATTTCACTTATCGCCCCGACATCGGAAAACAGAGTTGCAATGATCGCAAAAGAGGCAGAGGGATTTATTTACATGGTTTCAAGCCTTGGCGTAACGGGAGTAAGAAGTGAAATTACAACGAATATTGCGGATATCATGAAGGTAGTCCGTGAAAATACAGATGTACCATGCGCTGTTGGATTTGGAATTTCAACTCCGGAACAAGCCGCAAAAATGGCTTCTGTTTCAGACGGAGCGATTGTTGGTTCGGCAATTATCCGTATAATTGAAAAATACGGAAAAGAAGCTGCTCCATACGTTGGGGAATACGTTAAAGCGATGAAAGACGCAGTTTCCAAGTAAACATAAAAGGGGGTGTTATATAAGTTTAATCTGAATTTTTGCGAGGTGAAATGATATGGCTTTTAATTTAGAAAATGTTGTCCCTTGGGGTAAAAATTTCAATGAATATAAATTAATGTTTCAGTTGAACGAGAGTGATGTTTCAAAAAATATTGCTGGATTCGGCGACGGACCCTCCTGTTTTAATTATGAGGCAACTCAGCAGGGGTACTCTGTTACGTCATTTGACCCCATATATCAGTTTTCAAAAGATGAATTGAAAAAACGTATTGATGATGTGCGTATTACCGTTATGCAGCAAATGAGGGAAAATATAAATAATTATGTTTGGACTAATATTAAAAATTTAGAAGAACTTGAAAACATCCGTATGTCAGCTATGCGGTCGTTTTTATCAGACTTTGAAAAGGGAAAGCAGGATGGCAGATATATTTATCATGAATTGCCCAATAGATTAATTTATACAGATGATAGCTTTGATATAGGTTTAAGTTCACACTTTTTACTGATGTATACTGTTTTAGGATACGAATTTCATATTCAGTCAATGACGGAAATGCTCCGAG